>DASQCM010000075.1:0-28728 GCA_035634675.1 Gaiellaceae bacterium | reverse complement strand
GCTGCTGCGGATCACGAAGGCGCTCGCGCGCGAGCACTACGCCGAGCACAAGGGCAAGCCGTTCTTCGGCGAGCTTGTCGACTTCATCACCTCCGGCCCGGTGCTGGCGCTCGCCGTCCGCGGCGAGGACGCGATCAGCGGCGTGCGGTCGCTGATGGGCGCGACGCATCCCCGGGACGCCGCGCCGGGAACGATCCGCGGCGACCTCGCCACGCTCCTCTCCGAGAACGTCGTGCACGGCTCGGACTCGGCCGCGAGCGCGCGCCGCGAGCTTCGCCTGTTCTTCCCCGACGGCCTGCTGTAGGTGTAGTGCCGCGTCCGGGAATGTCCTCCGAGTCCCGAGGCAACATCCCCAGGCGAGGCACCCTGGTCCTGGCGTCGACGTCGCCGCAGCGTCGCGCGATCCTCGACCAGCTCCGGATCCCCTACGAGGCCGTCGCGCCGCGCTACGAGGAGCACGACCCGCCCGAGGCCGACCCCGTGGAGCTCGTCTGCGCTCACGCGGTGGGGAAGGCGCGCTCGGTCCATCGCGCGGGCTGCGTGACGCTCGGGGTCGACACGACCGTGCATCTCGGCGAGCGGATCTACGCGAAGCCGGACGACGCCCACGACGCGGCGGCGATGCTCGCCGAGCTCGCGGGTAGGACGCACGCCGTCCTCTCCGGGCTATGCCTGCTGAGCGATCGCGGCGAGCGGGTCGAGCACGCGGAGACGCTCGTGACCTTCCGCGCCGCCGACGAGGACGCGCTCGCCGCGTACGTGGCGAGCGGGGAATGGGAGGGTCGCGCCGGCGGGTACGCGATCCAGGGTCTCGGCGGCCGCCTCGTCGAGCGCATCGACGGCGACTACCTGAACGTCGTCGGCCTCCCGGGCGCGCTCCTCCTCGACGTCCTCGAGAGCGAGACCCCGGTCCTTCTCCGGCTCTCCGGCACATCTACACTCAACGGCCGATGAGCATGTTCCGCTCGATGACGGGGTTTGGCGGCCGCGACATGGCCGTCGACCTGGGCACCGCCAACACCCTCGTCTACGTTCGCGGCCGCGGCATCGTCCTCTCCGAGCCGTCGGTCGTCGCGATCGACCAGCGCACCGGCGACGTGCACGCGGTCGGCGTCGAGGCGAAGCGCATGCTCGGCCGGACGCCCGGCTCGATCTCGGCGATCCGACCCCTGAAGGACGGCGTGATCGCGGACTTCGACGTGACGGAGCAGATGCTCCGCCACTTCATCCAGAAGGTGCACCAGAACCGCTTCGCGCACCCGCGCGTCGTCGTCTGCGTTCCCTCTGGCGTCACGGGCGTCGAGAAGCGCGCAGTCGAGGACGCGACGATCGCGGCCGGCGCGCGCCAGGCGTATCTGATCGAGGAGCCGATGGCGGCAGCGATCGGCGCCGGGCTCCCCGTCGCCGAGCCGACCGGGAACATGATCGTCGACATCGGCGGCGGCACGACGGAGGTCGCGGTCATCTCCCTGGGCGGGATCGTCGTCTCGCAGTCGCTGCGCGTCGGCGGCGACGAGATGGACGACGCGATCATCAACCACATCAAGCGCGACTACAAGCTCCTCATCGGCCAGCAGACGGCCGAGGAGATCAAGCTCGAGATCGGCTCGTCCTGGGATCTCAAGGAGGAGCTCCAGGCCGAGGTGCGCGGCCGCGACATGCTCACAGGCCTGCCGAAGACGGTCATCCTCACCTCGGAAGAGATCCGCCGCGCGCTCGACGAGCCGGTGACCCAGATCCTCGACGCGATCAAGTCGACGCTCGACAAGACGCCGCCCGAGCTGGCCGCGGACATCATGGACCGCGGCATCGTCCTCGCCGGCGGCGGCGCGCTCCTCACCGGCCTCGACGAGCGGCTCCGCCACGAGACGCAGATGCCTGTCCACCTCGCGGAGAGCCCGCTCACCTGCGTGGCGGTCGGCTCGGGCCGCAGCCTCGAGGAGTTCGAAGCGATTCACCGCTCCAACCGCGCCCGCAGGCGGAACGGAAGGCGCTACTGAGGCGCCTCGGCGAAGAGCGCAGCTCTTCGCCGATAGGAGAGGTACCCTTGGGCAGTGGCTCCACCTAGTCGCAGCGCGCGCGCGGCGGTGCTCGCCTCGTCGGTCCAGCGCTCGAAGCCGGCTCCACGTCCGTCCCAGGCTCGCAGAGCGCTCATTCGTCGGGCAGTCGTCGTCGTCCTCGTCCTCGCCGCCCTGACCCTGCTCACGGTCTCGTTCCGCTCGCCGACTGCCGGAGCGCTCCACGACGTCCAGGGCGCCGGCTCGACTGCGCTGCGTCCGTTCCAGATCGCCGCGACCCGGGTCGCGCAGCCGTTCCGGGACGCCTACGACTACCTCCACAGCCTGTCGAGCGCCAAGTCCGAGAACGCGAAGCTCAAGAAGGAGAACGCGGAGCTCCGCAAGGACGCGATCAGCGCGCGGGCGAGCGCGGCGAAGTACTCGCAGCTGCCGAAGCTCCTCCATTTCGAGCAGGGGCCGACGTTCCCGAAGGACTTCCGCCCGGTCAACGTCGAGGTCATCTCCTCGCCGGCCGGCCCGTTCACGCACACGCTCGAGATCGCGGCGGGCTCCTCTTCGGGAGTACGGATCAACTCGCCGGTCGTGAGCGGAGACGGCCTGGTGGGACGGGTCACGAACGTCTTCCCGGACACGGCGATCGTGACGCTGCTCAGCGACCCGGACAGCTTCGTCGCCGCCCGCGACCTTCGCACCGGAGTGCGTGGAGGCATCCGGACTGGGCCGAGCGGGACGCTCGCGCTCGACGAGGTCCAGAAGCAGCTCGTCGTCAAGCAGGGTGACGTGATCGTGACCGCCGGCACGCACAGCGCGCGCTTCCCGGACCTGTATCCGTACGGGATCCCGATCGGCCGGGTCTCCTCCGTCGGCGCCAGCGACACGGCGAGTTTCCTGCAGGTGCAGGTGCAGCCCTTCGCCAACCTCGGCTCGCTCGACGCGGTCGCCGCGCTCGTCTCCACCAAATCGCGCCGATGAGTCTCGCCGACGGCGTCAAGGCCGCGGCGCTCCTGTTCGTCGCCGCGATCGTGCAGGTGTCGATCTTCTCCGAGATCCACGTGTTCGGCGCGGTACCCGACGTCCTGCTCGTCTCCCTCGTCGCGCTCTCGCTCCTCCGCGGCAGTGTCGTCGGCGCGCTCGGAGGCTTCTTCGTGGGCCTGCTCGTCGACACGGCGACGCTCGGCATGCTCGGGCTCAGCTCGCTCGTGCTCACGCTTGCCGGCTACTGGATCGGGCGCTACGGGGAGACGACCGGACGCGACCGGGCGCACGCGCCGTTCCTGTCGGTCGCAGTTGTGACCGTCCTCTACGAGCTCGGGCTGCTCGTCGTGCACTTCGTGCTCGGTGAGAGCGCGCCTGCCGGTGCGGTCGTCCGCAGCCTCGTCCCGGCGATCGTCCTCAACCTGATCATCACCGCGCCGATCTACGCGCTCGTGCGGCGGCTGCTGCGCCCCGCTCAGCGCGACGAGCTGACCGCGGAGGTGCAACTCCTTGGCTAGCACCACTGCCCGGCCGCCGGTTTCGGGCCCGGCTTCCCCCGCGCGCCCGGACAAGACCGAGCCCAAGCAGACTGCGGTCGAGCCCTACCGGCTGACGCCGAAGCGCGCACGGCGGGTCGCGCTGCTCAGTGGGCTGGTCATCATCGGCTTCGTGGCGCTGATCCTGCGTCTCTGGGCGCTGCAGGTCCTCGCGGGCCCGCAGTACGCCGCGCGGGCGCAGGCGAACCAGGTGCGGACGGTGAGGGTCGAGGCTCCGCGTGGGCCGATCGTCGACCGGAACAACAACGTGCTCGTCACGAACCGGCAGGTCACGGCGGTCGAGCTTTGGCCGTCCGGGCTTCCGAAGGACTACGCCCGCCGCGTGGCCGAGCTGCGCGCGTTGTCACACGTCACCGGGTCGGGGCTGCGCCAGATCACGAAACAGATCGTCCAGCGCCGCAAGGAGGGAGACCTGCTCGACCCGATCGTCGTTCGTCCGGAGACCCCGGCTCCGATGCTCACGTACCTCGAGGAGCGGGCCGGCAACTTCCCCGGCGTGACGCTGGCGCGGAGCTACATCCGCCGCTACCCGCACGGGGCGCTTGCCTCTCAGCTGTTGGGTTACGTGAACCAGATCTCGCCGGGCCAGCTGGAAACGCTAGGGAAGGCCGGCTACCAGCCGGGCGACGAGATCGGCCAGACCGGAATCGAGTCGTCGTTCGACAAGTACCTCCGGGGCATCGCCGGCTCGGCCCGGGTCCGCGTCGACTCGCTCGGCCGTCCGCGCAGCCCGCGGACGCTCACTTCGCAGCCGCAGACGGGGCAGACAGTGCGCCTGACGCTCGACACCGGCTTGCAGCTCACCGCACAGAGGGCGCTCGACGACGGTATTCAGCTCGCGCGCAACAACGGCGAGTGGGCGGCGGACGGTGGGGCGATCGTCGCGCTCAACCCGCAGGACGGCTCGATCCTCGCGCTCGCCTCGTCGCCGACGTACAACCCGGCGGTCTACAGCGGACGTGTCACGTCGCGCGCTCTCAACGCCCAGGGCCTGGGAACGCCGAAGTCCGCGCTCGACAAGAACTACCCCTCGCTCAACCGTGCCCTCGACGTCACGTATCCGCCCGGCTCGACCTTCAAGCCGCTCACCGCGATCGCCGCGATGCAGGAGCACCTGATCAAGCCGTACAGCTTCTATCCCTGCACCGGCACCTACAGGGCGCCGGAGGACCGCTCTCACCGGGTCTGGCACAACTGGGATCGGTTCGTGTACCAGGGCATGAACCTTCCCACGGCGCTGGCGCAGTCCTGCGACACCTACTTCTATCGCGCCGCCAATGCCATCTACGAGCTCCCGGCCGACCGCGGCCAGCCCATCCAGCGGTGGGCCAGCGCCTTCGGCTTCGGACGGGAGACCGGCATGGGCCTTCGCCCGCAACAGCCCGGGAACGTGCCGACGATCGCCTGGAAGCAACAGACGTTCACGAAGTACACCGACCCGACGAACTGGCGGATCGACCGGATCTGGAAGCCCGGCGACTCGATCCAGCTCGGCATCGGCCAGGGCGACCTGCTCGTGACCCCGCTCCAGATGGCCCGTTTCTATGCCGCGCTCGCGAACGGCGGCAAGCTCGTGACGCCGCACGTCCTGATGGACGTCGAGAATCCGAACGGGACGATCGTGCCGACCACCGCTCCACCGGCGCCGCGGCCGATCCCGGGGCTCGATCCCAAGTACCTGACGGCTGTCCAGCAGGGCCTCTACGAGGGGACGCACGACTCGTTCGGCACCTCGTACGGCGTGTTCGGCAACTTCCCGGTGCCGATCGCCGGTAAGACGGGAACCGCGCAGAAGATCGTGACGCTGCCGGGCTTCAAGGGCGAGCGGGACCAGTCCTGGTGGTGCGGCTATGGTCCCGCAAACGACGTGAAGCCCGCGAAGCTCGTCGTCTGCGCCGTGATCGAGAATGGAGGCCACGGCGGCACCGCGGCGGCGCCTGCGGCCGAGCGAGTCTTCGCCAAGTTCTTCGGCGTTCCGGTGATGCAGACAGGACTACCCATCCACTCCGACTGATGCTCGAGTACGCGGGATCACAACGCGCGGGAGTACGCGCGGAGCGCGAAGCGCCGGCTCTGCTCAGCGTTGTCCGCTCGCTCGACTGGGCACTGCTGCTCGGGGTCGCCGCGCTCGTGGTCGTGGGCCTTTGGGGCGTGGCGGGGATCACGAAGTTCGTCGTCCCGCACGATCCGAACTACTACCTCAACCGACAGATCCTCTACGCATGCGTTGGCGGCGTCGTGCTCGTAGTCGCAGCGCTCGTCGACCCAGACCTGTACCGCCGCTACTGGCGGGCGATCTTCATCGGGACGTGCGTCGTGATCGCCTTCGTCCTGCTCGTCGGACACGCCGCGCATGGCTCGACGCGCTGGATCAGCCTCGGCTTCTTCACGTTCCAGCCGTCGGAGTTCGGGAAGCTGCTGTTCGTGCTCGCCCTCGCGGGGATGCTCGCCGAGCGGGAACGCCTGATCGGCAGCTGGGAGACGACGTTGAAGGTCGTGGGGCTCGGCGTCGTGCCGGCAGTGCTCGTCTTCGCCCAGCCCGACCTCGGCACCGCCCTCGTCTACTTCGCAGCGCTCGCCGCGATGCTCTTTGTCGCGGGAACTCCGTGGCGGCATCTCGCCGTGCTGGGGGGCGCAGTCGTGATCGTCGCGGTCGGCGTCCTCTGGGCCGCTCCCGCCGTCGGTGTCGACGTGCTCAAGAGCTACCAGCAGCAGCGGCTCACCTGCTTCACGCATCCCTCGACGTGTCCGGTCGCGGCGCGGTACAACGTCGAGAATTCGATCACGGCGGTCGGCTCCGGCCAGATCAAGGGGCGTGGGCCGAACGGCGCGACGCAGGTCAGCCTCGGCTTCCTGCCCGAGAGCCAGACCGACTTCGTGTTCGCCGGCTTCGCGGAGCAGCGAGGCTTCGTGGGGGCGGCGCTCCTACTCGGGCTCTACCTCTTCGTGCTCTGGCGCGGCCTGCGCGTCGTCACCGTCGCGCGCGACCTCTACTCGGCCGTCGTCGCCGGCGGGATCGTCGTGGCGCTGCTCTTCCAGATCTTCGTCAACGTCGGAATGACGATGGGGATCGCGCCGATCACGGGCATCCCGCTCCCGTTCGTGAGCGTCGGCGGCTCGTCCCTGATCGCGAACCTCGCCGCGGTCGGCGTGCTGCTCGCGATCCACGCGCGCGGCCGCGTCTCGCGCTACTCGCGCCGGAGATAAGTGGCGCCCAGGCTGCCGTTCTCGCTCGCGGCCCTGCGGCGGCTGATGATGCAGGTCGCCGCCTCGGGGGAGGCCGAGCATGTTCTCGCAGTGGGGGGTGCGAGCGACCTCGCGCCCGTGCTGCGCCAGCAGTTCTTCCGCGGCGGCGCGGATCCGTCCGCCGTGCGTCTCGGCGATCCCGAAGGCGCGGACGTCTATGTCCACGTCCTCGCGGGCAGACCGACGGAGGAGGACGTGACGTGCCTTCGGCGCGCCAGCCTGGCGCGGGTGCCGATCGTGGCCGTGGTGGCGGGGGCGTCGTCCGACGAGGTCGCGATCCCGTACGTGCTCGCGACCGACGTCGTCGCGGCGGGTGAGAGCTTTCCGCTCGAGGCGATCGCCCACACGATCGCGGCGCGGCTCGGCGAACACGGGGCGCCGCTCGCAGCCCGGGTGCCTCTACTACGCCCAGCGGTCTGCGAGCAGCTCATCGACTCCTTCGCGCGCAGGAACGCCCTGCTTGCCGCCGCCGTGTGGGTTCCCGGCCGCGACCTGCCGGTCCTGACGCTCAACGAGCTGCGACTCGTGCTGCGGCTCGCCCAGGCTCACGGAGACGACAGTGGCCGCGAGCGCCTGCCGGAGCTCCTGGCCACGCTCGGAGCTGGCCTGGGGCTGCGCGCCGTCGCGCGTGATCTCCTCGACCGGATTCCGGTGGCCGGCTGGGCCGTGAAAGGCGCGATCGCCTACGGCGGGACGCTCGCGCTCGGCCAGGCCGCGCGCCAGCGCTTCGAGCTCGTACCTAAGCTGCGGCGGGGCGGAGCCGCGCGCGCCGCGCCCTGATCGCCCGCAGGCGCTGGCTCAGGCGGGCCCACGCCCAGGGCTCGATCTCGCCGTAACGGCCTTGGGACTGGCTCCGAGTCGCCTCGAGATACTCGAACCAGGCGTCGGCCTCTTCGATCAACAGGAGCTCTTCGGCCTCGCGCTTCACCACTACCGCTCACCTCCCGGACGTGAATGGCCGGATCGTAGGTCCGGGCTCGGACGGACTCCGTGGGGGGCGGTTGCTACCCTGGGTGAGCAGGCTATGCCAAGCCTTTTCACACACAACAAGCGCGCGCGCACCTCTGACCTGGTCGCTGCCGCGCGCTCCACTGAAGGAGTTTCTTTTTGCCTTGGTTCCGTTTCCGGAAGCGCAAGTCTTCCGACGACCAACAGTCCGACGGCACGCCCGAGCTCGAGGCGAGGCCCGAACCCGAACTAGCAGCGGCCGCCGACGCGGCCGAATCAACCGATCCGTCCAAGCCCAAGCGACGCCGCGGCAGTCGTGGGGGTCGCGGGCGGAAGAAGCCCGGTCCCACCGCAGGTGCCACCGCACCCGAGCGCAAGGACAAGGCCGAGACCAAGCAGCCGCAGAAGCGCGAGCTGTCCCAGCGGCAGGAACGTCGCCGCGACCAGTCGCAGCGCCGCCGCCGCGAGCCGCAGCGCAGGCCGCCGCTTCCTGCGGCCAAGCGCGAGCTGCTCGTGTCCGTCGACGTCGGCGAGAAGCGCGTCGCCATCCTCGAGGACGGCCAGGTCGCCGAGGTCTACCTCGAGCGGCCCGAGCGCCGTTCGATCGCCGGCAACATCTACCTCGGCCGCGTGGACAACGTCCTGCCCGGCATGGAGGCCGCATTCGTCGAGATCGGCCTCGAAAAGAACGGCTTCCTCTACGTCGACGAGATCGTCAGCCCGGAGCTCGAGAAGGGCCACGGGCGCAAGATCCAGGACTTGATCTCCCGCGGCCAGACGATCCTCGTCCAGGCCGTCAAGGACCCGATGAAGACGAAGGGCGCGCGGCTGACGACGCAGATCTCGCTGCCCGGCCGGTTCGTCGTGCTCGTTCCGCAGGGTGAGGGTCTCGGCGTCTCGCGCAGGCTCGACGACGACGAGCGCAACCGCCTCAAGGACATCCTCAAGCGCCTCGACGTGAAGGAGGGGGGCGTCATCGTCCGCACCGCCGCCGAGGGCGCGTCCGAGGAGGACATCGAGCGCGA
Source organism: Gaiellaceae bacterium (assembly GCA_035634675.1). Lineage (GTDB taxonomy): Bacteria > Actinomycetota > Thermoleophilia > Gaiellales > Gaiellaceae > Palsa-739. The sequence goes on along the minus strand of DASQCM010000075.1, from coordinate 19,959 downwards.
CCTCGTCTTCCTCCAGCGGCTCTGGAAGTCGATCCAGGCCAAGGCGAAGAGCGACAAGGCGCCCGAGCTCGTCTACCAGGAGGCCGAACTGCCGCTCCGCGTCGTCCGTGACCTGTTCACCGGCGACTTCGAAAAGGCGTATATCGACGACGAGCGCACGTACCGACGCATCGTCGGATACCTGAAGAAGACCTCGCCGCACATGGTCGAGCGGGTCGTCCGCTACAAGGAGAAGGCGCCGCTCATGGAGGGGTTCGGCGTCGAGCAGGAGATCCGCTCGACGATCAGCCGCCGCGTCGATCTTCCGTCGGGCGGCTACCTGATCTTCGACTACGCCGAGGCGTTCACCGTCATCGACGTCAACACGGGGCGCTTCGTCGGCTCGCGCGGCAAGAACGCCAGCGGCCGTCTCGAGGACACGATCACGAAGAACAACCTCGAGGCCGTCAAGGAGGTCGTGCGCCAGCTGCGGCTGCGCGACATCGGCGGAATCATCGTCATCGACTTCATCGACATGGCGAACCCGAAGAACCGGGCGACCGTCGAGGAGGCACTGCGGAGCGAGCTCGAGCGCGATCGGACGAAGACGTACGTCGTCGAGATCTCACCGCTCGGCCTCGTCGAGATGACGCGGCAGAACGTGACCGACGGGCCGCGCGAGGTGATGACGCGCAAGTGTCCCACTTGCGGGGGCGACGGGATCGTGTATTCGGAGGCCTCCGCCGCGATCGACGTCGAGCGCAGGCTGCGTGCTCTGGCGGCCGGCTCGCGGGCGCAGGCGTTCCGGGTGGAGCTCGCCGACCCGATCGCGAGCGTGCTCGTTGGCCCCGGTGCGCGGCGGCTCGTCGAGCTGGAGGCGCTCACGAAGAAGCGCTTCTTCCTCGAGGGCAAGCCGCAGACGCACCTCGACCACTTCGTCGTCCTCAGCGAGGGCAAGCTGGCGGATCTCGCCCCGGCGGCGCCGGTGGCGGAGGACTCCGAGGTCACGCTCCAGCTGGTCGAGGTCGACCGTCACGACGCCGCCGCCGCGGTCGGCAAGGTCGACGGGCTCGACGTCGTAGTCGCGGATGCAGCGGGTCTCGTCGGTAAGCGCCTCAAGGTGCGCATCGAGCGCGTGCTCGATGGCCGCGCCTACGCCGTCCTCATCCGCAAGACGAAGGACGCCCCCGAGCCCCTGACGGCGGAGGGCGAAGCCGAGAAGCCGACACGCAAGCCGCCGGCGCGCAAGGGCGGTGCGACCGCAAAGGAAACCGAGTCTGTCGAGGCGGAAGCCACTGCGGTCGTGGACGAACCGGAAGCCGACGAGGCAGAAGGGCCCCCCGAGGCGGAGGAGCAGTCCGAAGCCGAGGAGGCCCCGAAGCCGAAGAAGCGGACGCGGCGCGGTTCGCGCGGCGGCCGGAATCGCAAGAAGCCTGCGACGACCGGGGAAGCCGCAGCCTCCGACCCGGAGGCCGGAGGTGCCTCCGAGGAAGTGCCCGAGCCGGAGCGCGCCGTCACGATCCACGTCCCCGGAGACGACCTCGGTCGCCCGGAGGGAGCCGAGCCGGTCGAGGAAGCTCCTGCCGAGGCTCCTGAGCCCGAAGCGGCCGACGAACCGGCGACAGCCGAAGCTGCGGATGGGGATGCAGCGGCTTCGGTTGCAGCCAAGAAAAAGAAGACTCGGCGTGGCTCTCGCGGCGGGCGCAACCGGAAGAAGAAGCCGGCGACCGCTTCGACGAATGGGGCCGACGCGGGCCAGGCGCCCTCGGAACAGCCACAGCCCGACGCCGAGCCCGCGTCCGAGAACGGCGATTTCGAGTACGTCCCCATGTCCGAGTGGGCTGACGAGATCGAAAGCGGCCGTTAGCTACACTGCCACCCCGCGGGCGCAACGCCCGCGTTTCCACGCCATGAACGGCTACGCGATCATCAGTCTCGGCGGCAAGCAGTACCGCGTCCAGGAGGGCGAGCGGCTGCTCGTCGACCGACTGCGCGAGGACGAGGGCGCGACCCTCCAGCCGCGCGTCCTGCTCGTCGGCGGCGACGGCGCGCCGGATCTATCGCCGTCGACCACTGTGACGGCGCGCGTTGTCGGGCACGAGCTCGGCAAGAAGATCCGGATCGGCAAGTACCGCAAGCGCACCGGCTACAAGCGGCACGCCGGCCACCGGAGCCATCTCACGCGGATCGAGATCGAGTCGATCGGAGCTGCGAAGCGCGCGAAGCCGAAGGCGGAGGAGAAGCCGCAGGCAGAGTCGAAGCCCGCTGCCAAGGCCGAGAAGGCCGAAGCGGCAGGCCCCGACGTCGAGGCGATGACAATCCCGCAGATCACCGAGGCAGCGGCCGGCTGGAGCCGCGAGGAGCTCGAGGCTGCGCTCGAGCAGGAGCGCGCCGGCAAGGCTCGCAAGGGCGCGCTCGCGGCGCTCGAATCTGCATTGGAGGACAAGTAAATGGCACACAAGAAGGGACTCGGCTCGTCGCGGAACGGCCGCGACTCGAAGCCCAAGATGCTCGGCGTGAAGCTCTTCGCCGGCCAGGACGTGACGTCGGGGATGATCCTCGTCCGCCAGCGCGGGACGCGCTTCCGGCCCGGCCCCGGCGCCGGCCTCGGCAAGGACGACACGATCTTCGCCACGCGCGACGGCAAGGTCGCGTTCCGCACGAGCGGCGAGCGCCGCTTCGTGTCGGTCGAAGAATCCTCCTAGCCGTCGGCCAGCAGCTGCCGCGCCCGGCTCGCGTCTGCGGCGCGCACGACGATCTCGCGCGGGGAATAGCTCGACACGAGACCGTCTCCGACACCCGCTGCGTACGACGTGGGCCGGTAGTAGCACGGGATGTCCGCGGTCCGGAGCAGCTGGCAGGCGAGCTCGGCTTCGGGCTCGCTGCCGACGACGGTGACCGCGACCTCTTCGTCCATCCCCCGACTCTACGCTTCTCCCGATGTTTCACGACCGCGCACGACTCACGGTGATCGCCGGCAGGGGCGGCGACGGCTCGATCCACTTCCGGCGGGAGAAGTACGTGCCCCGGGGCGGTCCCGACGGTGGGGACGGTGGGGGCGGTGGCGACGTCGTGCTCCTCGCGGATCCTCGGCGGCGCGACCTCTCCGGCTTCCGTCCGAACCAGAAGCTCCGAGCGGGCCGCGGCGGTGGCGGCGGCAGCCGTCTCTCGAACGGCGCGCGCGGTGAGGATGCGTTGCTCGCCGTGCCGGTGGGGACGCAGGTCTTCGCCGGCGACGAGCTCGTCGCCGACCTCGCGCACCCGGGTGCGCGGGTCGTCGTCGCAGAAGGCGGCATGGGCGGCCGCGGCAACAAGCACTTCGCCGGGCCGACCCGGCAGACGCCCCGCTTCGCGGAGATCGGCCTGCCCGGCGAGGAACGGGAGATCGAGCTCCGCCTGAAGCTCCTCGCCGATGCCGCGCTCGTCGGCCTCCCGAACGCAGGCAAGTCGTCGCTCCTAACCCGGCTCTCGAACGCCCGGCCGAAGATCGCCGAATACCCGTTCACGACCCTCTCGCCGGTGCTCGGGACGGTGCAAGCGCCCGACGGGCGGCAGCTCGTCGTCGCCGACGTCCCAGGCCTGATCGAGGGAGCGAGCGAGGGAGTCGGCCTCGGACACGAGTTCCTGGCCCACCTCGAGCGGGCCCGCCTGCTCGTGCACGTGATCGACTCGGCGGAGGACGACGCCGACGAGCGGTGGCGCACGATCGACGCCGAGCTCGCCGCATACGGAGCGGGCCTCGACGAGCGGCCGCAGGTCGTCGTCCTCAACAAGACCGACCTCCGGCCGGAGCCCCCGTCCTTCAGCATCGAGGACGATCGGATTCTCCGCGTTCTCCGGGTCTCCGCCGCAACGGGCTCCGGCCTGGACGAGCTCCGCAACACGCTTTTCGAGCTCGTGCCGCAGGAGGCCGAGAAAGCGCCGGCCGAGCCCGGTGAGGAAATCGTCGACTTCCTCGTCTACCGGCCCCGGCCGGCGAGGCGCCCCTTCAGGATCTATCGCACCGAACGGGGTTTTCGGATTACCGGAACGCCGCCTTCCGAAGCCGAGCTCGAGACGATCCTTCGCAGTGCGGGCGTCCGCGAGGGCGACGAGGTGGAGGTAGGGGAGGAGTTGCTCGAGTGGGAGTAGTGCTGTACGGCGGAGCCTTCGACCCGCCGCATCTCGGGCACGTCGCGGTGGCGAACGCCGCGCGGAAGCAGTTCGGCGTCGTGCAGCTGCGCGTCCTGGTCAGCGAGCGGCCTGCGCACCGCGCCGTCCATGCTTCCGCCGAGGACCGGCTCGCGCTCGCACGAGCCGCGTTCCCGCACGACGACGTCCGGCTCGACCCCTATCCGCGCACCGTCGAGCTGCTCCGTGCCGAGCATTTCGGCGACCCTGTCTTCGTCGTCGGCGCCGACCAGTTCCGCGGCTTCCTCGGCTGGAGCGAGCCCGATGAGGTGCTCGAGCGCGCGCGGCTGGGCGTCGCCACACGGCCGGGCTTCCCGCGCGAGGAGCTCGAGGAGGTGCTTGCGGAGCTCGCCCGTCCGGAGCGTGTTCTCTTCTTCGCGATCGAGCCGAACCCGGCCGCCTCGACCGATGTGCGAGCCCTTGCGGCAGCGGGGAAGCCGCTCGACGAACTGGTTCCTCGCGCCGTCTCGCTGCTGATCGCGGAGCGCGGTCTCTACCGTCCGTGAGCCGGGGATACACTGCAAACAGTCATCGACAAGGACGCGTACAGACTCTGACCTCCCTCGAACAGGCCCGCCGCATCGCCGCTCTCGCCCTCGAGAAGCTGGCGGATGACGTCGTGATCCTCGACATGCGGCCCGAGTGCTCCTTCACGGACTACTTCGTGATCGCGACCGGGCGCAACCAGCGTCAGACCGCGTCGATCTGGGACGAAGTGCATACGCGTCTCAAGCAGGAGCAGCGGCTGCTGCCGCAGGGCGTCGACGGGACGCGCGAGGGGGCGTGGATCGTGGCGGACTATCTCGACGTGGTCCTGCACGTCTTCACGCCGGAGGCGCGCGCCTACTATCGGCTCGAGGAGCTGTGGGGCGACGTGCCGGCCGTCGACGTGGACGCCGCCGCGGTCTAGGCGGCGGTTCTCAGGCCCTGTCGGGTCAGGATGACGTTGCCGGCCTGGGTCGGCAGCCCGTGCACGAGCCGTCCGCCGAGGCGAACGTCGAGGTTCGGCGGATCGCCGATCCGGATCCAGACCGGACCGTTCTTCAAGTTCACAGGGAGCGTCTTTCCCTGGACGAGCGTTCCTTCGTAGACCGTCGGGCCTGCCGCGTTGCCCGAGCGCACCCAGAGCCATGAGTCGCCCCGCGCGGCGACAAGCATCGCCCGGCGAGGCAGCGCGACAGCGACGTGGGGCTGTGGCTTGTGTTTGTGCTCCTTCGGCGTCGTCGAGCCGTTCGTGCTCGTGGTGGGGACGGAGGGTGGCGGCGTCGCCTGCTTCGGGCTGGAAGACCCGCTGAGCTGCCAGGCCGCGACCGCGACGACGATGGCGACGATCGCGCCGACGACGACGAGCGGTCGCAGTAGCCCGGTGCCTCCGAAGCGCCTCTCGCCCCGCGCGAATCGCTCGGGCACCAGCTGCGGCTCGTCCTCGTGCGCGTAGCGCGCGTTGTACTCGTCGACGTAGAGGCTCCCGTCGAGGCCGAGATAGTCCGCGTACGTGCGCAGGAATCCCTTCACATACGCGTCGCCGGGCAGGAGCTCCCATCGCTCCTCCTCCAACGCCTGGAGGTAGCGGTCGCGAATCCGGATCGCCTTCTGGACGTCCGCGGGCGTGAGACCCCTTTTCAGGCGGGCCTCACGCAGGCTCCCCCCGATCTCGAACATGCCGCATTGTCACGAAAGGAGCGCGTTCCCGCCAATCCGATTCGGCGGGCTAAACTGGGCAAGCGCAAGGGGCCGTAGCTCAGCTGGGAGAGCGCGTGGCTGGCAGCCACGAGGTCAGGGGTTCGATCCCCCTCGGCTCCATAGACTCGGCCACATGGGCCACGAGAGCGCCGAGCTCCTCCTCCGCGGTTACCACGCCTTCGTCGCCGGCGATCTCGACGCCATCGAGTCGCTGCTCGACCCCGACGTCGAGTGGGTTCCCGCCGGCGAGTCAGATGCGCTCGTCGTGACCCGCGAGCGGGTCCTCGAGGTGGTTGCCGAGCGGGTGGCCGAGGACTACCACGTCGTCGTCGACCGGGCGATCGGTGTCGGCGACCGCGTGGTCGTCAGCATGCGCTTCTCGCGGATCGAGCTCGACCCCTCGGACGAGCGGCCGCTGCAGAGCCGCCGCTCGTACCTCCTCGGGCGCTGGGCAGCCGTCGTGTACACGCGCGACGGCAGGGTTGTGCGGGTCGAGGAGCACCCGCACCTCGAGGCCGCGCTCGAGGCCGCGGGCCTCGAAGCACCGTAGGGAGTAGGTACAATCTGGATACCTACTACAACTTGGAGTGTGATTTAGCGTTGACCGATCTATTGCTCGTCCCGCTCGAGGACACAGTCGTCTTCCCGGGCATGAACGTCACCCTCACGGTGGACGTCGGCGACGAGGACCGCGTGGTGCTCGTGCCGCGTCACGAGAACGAGTACGCAGCCGTCGGCACCGTGGCAGAGGTCACGGACCGCGTCCGTGTCCGCGGCGTTCAGGCCGTCACCCTCGAAGGACTTCATCGCGGCGTCATCGGCGCCGCCCACACCGACGCGCTCGGCCGGCTCCGCGCCGAGGTCGACGATCGGCAGGACGAGAACCCGCCGCCTGTACAGACGCGCGACCTCGAGCGCGAGTATCGCGCCGTCGTCGAGGAGATCCTCGACCTGCGCGGCGCGGACGACCGTGTCCGCGAGTTCCTGCGCGCCATCAGCGAGGCGGGTGCTCTAGCCGACACGTGCGCCTACGCCCCCGACATCACCTTCGTCCAGCGCGTCGAGCTGCTCGAGACGGTCGACGTCGTCGAGCGGCTGAAGCTCGCCCTCGAGCTCCAGCGCGAGCGGCTCGCAGAGCTGCAGGTGCGGCGCCGCATCCGTGACGACGTGGAGGAGGGCGCGCAAAAGCAGCAGCGCGAGTGGTTCCTCCGCCAGCAGATGAACTCGATCCGCAAGGAGCTCGGCGAGGACGAGGGTTCGGTCGTCGACGAGTTCCGGACGAAGATCGAGGAGGCTGGCATGCCCGACGACGTTCGGGCGCAGGCCGAGCGCGAGCTCAGGCGTCTCGAGACGATGGGCGAGGCGAGCGGCGAGGCCTCGATGATCCGCACTTACCTCGACTGGCTCGTCTCCGTGCCTTGGTCGGAGCGCTCCGAGGAGACGCTCGACCCGACGGCCGCGCGGGAGGTGCTGGACGCCGACCACGCAGGGCTCGAGGACGTGAAGGACCGGATCGTGGAGTACCTGGCGGTGCGGAAGCTCCGGCAGGACCGCGGGATCCCCAACGACAAGAAGAGCGGCGCGATCCTGACCCTGATCGGCCCGCCCGGAACGGGCAAGACGTCGATCGGCGAGTCCGTTGCGCGCGCGCTCAACCGCGAGTTCGTGCGGATGTCGCTCGGCGGCATTCGCGACGAGGCCGAGATCCGCGGCCACCGGCGCACGTACATCGGCGCGCTGCCGGGGCGGCTCGTCCGCGCGCTCCGCGACGCCGGGACGATGAACCCGGTCATCCTGCTCGACGAGGTGGACAAGGTCGGCGCCGACTGGCGCGGCGACCCCTCCGCGGCACTACTCGAGGTGCTTGACCCGGCGCAGAACCATTCGTTCCGCGACCACTACCTCGACGTTGAGCTCGATCTCTCCGACGTCTTCTTCATCGCGACCGCGAACGTTGCCGAGACGATCCCCGGCCCGCTGCTCGACCGGATGGAGGTCATCCGGTTCGACGGCTACACGGTGGACGAGAAGACGGCGATTGCGCGTGGCTACCTCTGGCCGCGGCAGGTCGAGCGGAACGGGCTGCGCGAGGACGAGGTCTCGATCGCAGACGAGACGATCGAGGTCGTCGTATCCGAGTACACCCGCGAGGCCGGCGTTCGCCAGCTCGAGCGGGAGCTCGGCACGATCCTGCGCAAGACCGCGACCCGCCTTGCGTCCGGCCAGGCCGAGGCGCCCGTCGAGGTCGACGTCGACGTCGTACGGGACGCGTTGGGCCGCCAGAAGTTCTTCCAGGAGGCGGCCGACCGGACCGCAGTCCCCGGTGTCGCGACCGGCCTTGCCGTGACCGGCACGGGAGGCGACGTCCTCTTCATCGAGGCCACCTCGATGGAGGGCGGCAACGGCAACGAGCTCGTCCTCACGGGGCAGCTCGGCGATGTGATGAAGGAGTCGGCGCGCATCGCCCTCTCCTACGTCCACTCGCATGCCGACGAGCTCGGGATCGAGCCGGATGCGTTCAAGGACCAGTCGTTCCACGTGCACGTCCCGGCGGGAGCGATCCCCAAGGACGGGCCGAGTGCCGGAATCACGATGACCACCGCACTCGCGTCGCTCCTCTCCGAGCGGCCCGTGAAGCACACGGTCGGGATGACCGGCGAGGTCACGCTGCAGGGCCGCGTCCTGCCGATCGGCGGGCTGAAGCAGAAGGTGCTCGCGGCGCACGCCGCCGGGCTGACCGACGTGATTATCCCCGAGCGGAACCGTGCCGACCTCGACGACGTCCCCGAGGGCGTCCGTGAGGCGATGCGCTTCCACCCGGTGATGACGCTCGGCGAGGTGCTCGACCTGGCCCTCGAGCCCAAGGCGAAGCCGAGCCTGCATGCGCTGTAGGGCCTGCCGGCCGCTGCCCGAGGAGGTCGCCCGCGCGGCAGACCTCCTCGGACGGCGCTGGGCGCTCGCCATCCTCTGGGCCTCGGCCGAGGCGGGCGCCGTCCGCTTCAACGAGTTCAAGCAGACGCTCGAGGGCATTCCCCCGCGCACGCTCGCAGCACGGCTGTCCGAGTTGGAGGACGCAGGCATCCTCGAGCGCCAGGTCTTCGACACGCGCCCGCCGCGAGTCGAGTACCGCCTCACCGAGGCCGGTCGGCGTCTGCGCTATGTGGTTGAGGCCCTGAGCGCCTACGCTGCGAGCGCCTAGGCCGGCGCGAGCGCGGCGATCTCCCGCTCTAGGGCGAGCCGTTCGAGCGCCTGCGTCTCGATCTGGCGCACCCGCTCCCGAGTCAGGCCCAGCTCGCGGCCGATCGTCTCGAGCGACTTCGGATCCTCGTCGCCGTCGAGGCCGTAACGGAGCTTGATCACGAACTGCTCGCGCTCGGGCAGCTTGGCCACGGCCGAGTGGAGGAGATCCTCGCTCAGCCCGACGACGACCTCCTCCTCGACGTCCGCCTGATCGGTGGCGACGATGTCGCCGAAGGCGGTATCGCCCTCGTCGCCCAGCGGCTTGTCGAGGCTTGCGACGGCCCGCGCAGCCCTGCGCACCTCGCCGACATGCTTGACAGACAGCTTCGCCGTCTTCGCCAGCTCCTCGTCGGTGGGCGGCCGCTCGAGCTTCAGCGTCAGCTCCCGCTCCGCGCGCGCGATCTTCTGCTCGCGCTCGACGATGTGGACCGGAATCCTGATCGTTCGCGACTTGTTGGCGACACCGCGCTGCACGGCCTGTCGGATCCACCACGTCGCGTACGTCGAGAACTTGTAGCCGCGTCGCCAGTCGAACTTCTCGACGGCGCGGATCAGTCCGATGATCCCCTCCTGGATCAGGTCGAGCAGCGAGAGCCCGTGGCCCTGATACTTCTTCGCGATCGAGACGACCAGGCGGAGGTTCGAGTTGATCATCCTGTCCTTCGCCTGCGGGTCGCCGCGCTCGATTAGCTTCGCGAGCGCCACCTCCTCGGCGGCCGTCAGCAGCGGATAGCGGCCGGCCTCGTTGAGGAAGAGTTGCAGCGAGTCGGTCGTCATCGCGGCGACCGCGTCGTTCGAGAAATGCGTCTCCTGGACGTCCGGGAGGCTGCAGTCGTCGGTCAGCTCGATCCCATGCTCCTCGAGCTGCTCGAACAGTGACGAGACCTCGTCGGCGTCGAGCTCGAGCTCCGTCAGAGCCTGCGTGAACGCGGACAGGTTGACGCAGCCGGCCTCCTCGGCATGCTCCATCAGCGCCCGGAGTTGATCGTGTCCCATGTCCTTCCTATTGCCGCGGCTTTCAGAACGGTAACGCGCGGGTAGACTCGGGAGCAGTGAAGGCGCCGGACACGCTCTGGGAGCTTGTCTTCCTCATGGTGATCCTCAAGATCCCGATCGCGTACCTGTGCTACGTGGTCTGGTTCGCGATCAAGGCTGAGCCGCGGGGACGGGGTGGCCCTGCCGGCGTACGTGCGATGCCGGACGGCCCTCCGCCGAGCTACGACCGCTACCGCAGGCAGCGGCGCAACCGGCCGCCGCGCCCACATGGAGGCCCTGCCCGCGCCTATCCGCGGACGGCACGCGCCGCGCTCGCGCGCGGGGGTAGGATCGCCGATCGTTGAACGTCGACGGCGAGATCTACCGCGAGGACGAAGGCCGGGGTACGGCGGAGACCGTTGCCGGGTACCTCTCCTCGCTCGCAATCTTCGTCAGCGTCGTGGGGATCGTCTGGCACCCGCTGCGCCTGATCCTTCCCTCGATCGCGATCGCACTCATCGCAGCAGGGATGGCCGGCCCAGGCCGGAAGCTCCAGCTCGCGGCCGTCATGATCACCACGGCCTCTTTCTTCCTCGGGCTGACGGTCGCGGTGGCCTCGAGCCGTCCGCTCTTCTAGCGGCGCCGCCCCTGCTACAACGGAGGGAGACATGGGACGTGTGGACGTCGACGGCCTGAACACGGGCTACGCGGCACTGCTCCTCGAGCAGTACCTCGACAACCCCCGCGCCGTCTCCGAGGAGTGGCGCGAGCTGTTCGAGAGCGAGCCCGAGGCGCTGCTTCAGCGCCAGCCCGGCCTGGCGCGCCTGCTCGAGCTCGCTGCCGCCGACGGCGACGGTCACGGCGCGCCCGTCGTCGCGCCTGCGCCTTCTCAACCGGCTGCTGCGCCGGCGCCGCAGCCCGCCACACCGGATGCGGAGCTGCTCGGCGGCGTCGCCGCTGCAATGGCCCTCGTCAAGGCGTTTCGCATGCACGGTCACCTCGCGGCGCGGATCGATCCTCTCGGCTCGGAGCCGCCGGGCGACCCTGCGCTCGAGCCCGAGCGCCTGACCCCGAAGCTCACTCCCGAGCTCCAGGCTCGCATCCCCGCCTCGCTCCTCCGGCTCAACGTCGAAGGGGCGACGCTCGCGGACGCGCTGCCACGGCTCCGCGAGACCTACACCGGGACGATCTCGTACGAGATCGAGCACATCTCCGATCACGAGGAGCGCGTCTGGCTGCGGAAGGCGATCGAGTCGGGCCGCTACCGGCGGCCGCTCTCGCGGGACGAGCGGGTTCGGCTCCTCGCCCGGCTGAGCCAGGTGGAGGGGATGGAGCGCTACCTGCGACGCGTCTTCCTCGGCCAGAAGCAGTTCTCCGTCGAGGGGCTGGACGTGATGATCCCGATGCTCGACGAGGCGATCGAGCTCGCCGCGGCGGCCGGAGCACACGAGGTCGTGCTCGGGATGGCCCACCGCGGCCGCCTCAACGTGCTCGCGCACATCGTCGGACGCCCGTACGAGACGATCCTGCGCGAGTTCGAGGGCGAACGGACGATCGAGGCCGTCGTATCGAGCGAGGAGGGCGGCAGCGGAGACGTCAAGTACCACCTCGGTGCGCAGGGGACCCGCTCGACGCCTTCGGGCGACATCACGATCACGCTCGTCTCCAACCCGAGTCACCTCGAGGCGGTCGACCCGGTCGTCGAGGGACGGGCCCGCGCGGAGCAGACCGACCGCTCGTCGCGGCAGGGCTACGCCGATCCGGCGGTCGCGCTTCCGATCCTGATCCACGGAGACGCGTCGTTCGCCGGCCAGGGCGTCGTCGCGGAGACCCTCAACCTGCAGGCGCTGGCGGGCTATTCCACGGGCGGAACGCTTCACCTGATCTCGAACAATCAGGTGGGGTTCACGACCGATCCGGAGAGCGGACGGTCGACGCGTTACTCGAGCGATCTCGCGAAGGGATTCGACATCCCGATCGTCCATGTCAACGCGGATGACCCCGAGGCGGCGCTCGCATCGATCAGGCTCGCGCTCGCCTACCGGCGCCGCTTTGGACACGACGTCGTGGTCGACCTCGTCGGCTATCGGCGGCACGGCCACAACGAGCAGGACGAGGCGGCGTACACGCAGCCGCTCCTCGCGGCCGCGATCGCAGAGCATCCGACGGTCCGCGAGGAGTTCGCCGCACGGCTCGTGGCCGAGGGCGACGTCACCCAGGAGCAGGCCGACGAGCTCGAGCAGGAGGTCACCACCGAGCTAAAGCAGGCGCACGAGGCGCTGAAGGAGACCTTCGGGCAGCCGGAGCCGCCGGCGCCCGACGACACGCACATCCCGGCTGCGACGGGCGACGAGGTCGTCACGGCCGTGGCCGCCGACCGGCTGCGCGCCCTCAACGAGCAGCTCCTCCGCGTCCCTGAGGGCTTCACGCCCAACCCGAAGCTCATGCGCCAGCTCGAACGGCGGCGCGAGACGCTCGAGGAGGGAGGAATCGACTGGGGCCAGGCGGAGTCGCTCGCGTTCGCCTCGCTCCTCGTCGAAGGGATCCCGATCCGGCTCACCGGCCAGGACACCGAGAGGGGGACGTTCTCCCACCGGCACGACGTTCTCCACGACGCGCAGACGGGCGGGACATACACGCCGCTCCAGCATCTCGACGAGGCTGGGGCTGCCTTCGAGATCTACAACTCGCCGCTGTCGGAGTACGCGTGCGTCGGCTTCGAGTACGGCTACTCCGCCGCCGCCCCCGAGGCGCTCGTCCTCTGGGAGGCGCAGTTCGGTGACTTCGTCAACGGCGCGCAGATAGTGATCGACCAGTTCATCTCGGCCGGGTTGTCGAAGTGGCGGGAATCGACGCGCCTGACGCTTCTGCTGCCGCACGGGTACGAAGGCAACGGGCCGGAACACTCGAGCGCCCGGCTCGAACGCTTCCTCCAGCTCGCCGCGCAGGAGAACCTGCGGATCGCGAACTGCACCACCTCGGCCCAGTACTTCCACCTGCTGCGCCGGCAGGCGCTGGACGCCACCGCGCGCCCGCTGATCGTCATGACGCCGAAGGGGCTACTCCGGCTGAAGCAGGCGGGAGCGACGCTCGACGATCTCGCGGGCGGAGAGTTCCGGCCCCTCATCGACGACCCGGCGGCGGACCACGAGCGCATCGAGCGGCTCGTGCTCTGCCAGGGGAAGATCTACTACGACATCGTCGGGCACGAGCAGCGTGGGGAGGTGGCCGGCCTCGCCGTCGCCCGGCTGGAGCAGCTCTACCCGTTCCCGGTTGAGCAGGCGAGGGAGCTCTTCGGCCGCTACCCGAACCTCAGTGAGGTCGTGTGGGCCCAGGAGGAGCCGCAGAATATGGGCGCGTGGCGGGCGATCCGGCACCGCCTGGAGGAGACCAAGCCTGCGGGCGTCCCGCTCCTCTACGTGGGCCGTCCGTGGCGGGCGAGCCCGAGCGAGGGCTATCCCACCGCACACTTGCGAGAGCAGGACCGGATCGTCCGCGCAGCGCTCGGCCTGTAGGTAGCTAGCCCCTAGTGGCGGCGGCGCGTCGCCTTGGCTGCGCGCGAGGCGAGCTTCGGGCCATGCTTGGTGGCGAGGTTGAGGAGTTGCTTGCGCTGCTCCGGAGGGAGCCTGCGCCAGATGTCCCACGCTGCGATCGTGAGCGCCCACGGGGTAGGGCGGAGCTTGCGAAAGCCGGCGGCCATGCCTGGATCCTAGTGGCCGTGCTTGGGCGCCGGGGGCGGCTGCTGTGACGCCGGCGGTCCGTGCGGAGGCTTGGGAGGCTTCGGAGGTTTCGGCGCCGGCGGCGTGTCGGGCGGCTTGGGAGGTTTGGGAGGCGGCGACGTCTGGGGCGGCTCGGGAGGCTTGACCTTCGGCGGCGGCGGTGCGTGTGGAGGCTTGACCTTGGCCGGCGGCGGCGGATGGGGAGGCTTGATCTTCGGCGGCGGGGGCGCCGGGGGAGGCGGAGGAGGTGGCTTGACCTCGGGCGGCGGCTGTGTGCGCGATGCCTTGACCTTCGCCGGCGCAGCCGGTCGGTGCGGAAGCTTGACCTTGTGAGGAGGGGGCGACAGATGCGGAGGCGTAACGGCCTGCGTGGCCACGGTCGGCGCGCTCGCACCGGCGGCAGCCGGAAGCTGCTGCGTCGGCGCGAGCCGCGGAGCGGTCACGTGCTTCGCGGGTAGAACGGCAGGTTGGGGGACCGGCTTCGTCGTGGGTGACGCCGCGACCTCCTCCACCGGGGCCGCCACCTGAACAGGCGGCGGGGCCACGGCGGGATGCGCGACCGAGGGGGTGGGAACGTGCGCCGGCTTCGGGGCGGCGGTCACCCGCACGATGCTTCGGTCGGGACCGGGTCCGAGTGCCACGCCCCGTGGCCCGGTCGGTTCCGTCAGGAGCCGCGGCATCAGCGCGCCACCTGCGACTGCAATTGTGAGCAGGACCGCCGCGACCCCGCGTTCCAGCCGGCTCATGTTGTCCCCCTCTCCCGCCGACAACGACTTAGAGGGAACATCGGCAGGGAAGGGGTTTGACTTGATCGATCGAAGGCTGCAGCTGAGCAGCTTCAAGCTCAAGCTCGTCGCGTACTTCGTGTTGCTCTCGCTCGTCCCGCTGGCGGCCACGTACTGGGGATTCACCACCGTCGCCGGAGACGGTGAGTCGCGGCAGGTCACGCTGCGCCAGGAAGCAGGGCTCCGCGCCGCGCTCACGCTCTTTCAGGAGCAGGAGCAGCGGGCCCAGGCTATCGCCGAGCGGGTTGCACGCTCGCGTCCGCTCCAGTTGGCCCTCGAACGCCGAGACCGCAGTGCGCTGCGGCGGATCCTCGAGCGCACTCCCTCGCTCTACGTCGTCGGCCCTCGGGGCCTGCGCGCAGGCCGGCCACCCCATCTCGCTGCTCAGCTGCCCATCAACGTCGTGACGGGCACGCGCCGGCTCGGCAAGGTGATCGCGACCGTCCCGCTCGACTCCGGCCTTGCGGCCCGTCTCCGGCAACGAGCGGCCTTCGACTCGGCCGACATTCTCGTCCTGCTCGAAGGATCACGGATTGCCGCATCGTCGCCGCCGCTGCATGGTCGCGTCGGAGTGAACGCCACGCAGGGCTCGACGGTACGTGTCGCGGGCCTCCGTTATCGCGCGCTCGCGACTCCCGGGCTGCCGGGATTGGCGGAGGCCCGACTGGCGGTGCTGACGCCCAAGCGGGTGATCGACGCCGCCGACATGCGGACAAGGAACCGGCTCCTGCTCGGGCTGCTCGCCTGCCTCGGGCTCGTGGGCGTCGTGGCATACCTCCAGGGACGGTCGATCACCCGGAACCTCCGCCGGGTCGCGACCGCCGCTCGCGGGATCGCGCTCGGGAGCTTCCGTGAGCGCGTCCCCGTCCGCGGCCACGACGAGTTCGCTGCGCTGAGCGTCGCGTTCAACGACATGGCCGAGCAGCTCGAGGCGCGGCTTGCGGAGCTCGAGGCCGAGCGCGCCCGGGTACGCGAAGCCCTCGCCCATTTCAGCGAGGCGCTCGCGGCGACGCACGACTCGAAGCAGCTCCTGCGGATCGTCGCTGCTGCGGCCGCCGAGGCGACCGCCGCCACGAGCTGCAGGATCGTCTCCGCCGACGGCTCGGTCGTGACGAGCGGCGACTCCGAGTCCGACGGCGAGCGGCTGATCCTTCCGCTCACTGCCGGGGGCGTCGACTTCGGGACTCTCGAACTGGTCGGCGACTCGTTCGACCAGGAGCAGCGGCTGAACGCAGCCTCGCTTGCCTCGCATGCCGTCGTGGCTCTCGAGAATGCGCGCCTGCACGCCATGGTCGAGCGCCAGGCGCTCGTCGACAGCCTCACGGGCCTGGCGAACCGCCGCGCGTCCGCCGAGGCTTTGCAGGCGGAGTTGGCCAGGGCCGGCCGTCTCGGCACGCCGCTCTCTGTCGTCCTCGTCGATCTCGACGGGTTCAAGGACGTGAATGACGCGCACGGCCACGCGGTCGGCGACGAGGTGCTGCGGGCGTTCGCGGACGTTCTCCGTGAAACGCTCCGCGACTCCGACATCGCCGGCCGCTGGGGCGGTGAGGAGTTCCTCCTCCTGCTGCCGGGCGCCGACGAGGACGGTGCAGTGCACCTCGCCGAGCGAGTCCGGACCGGGCTGTCCAGCCGCGCCATCCCAGGCGCTCCAGGGCTTCGCGTCACCGCCAGCTTCGGCGTCGCTGAGCATCGGTCGGAGTCGGAGAGCCAACAGCTCGTTGCCGCCGCCGACGAGGCGCTTTACCGCGCGAAACGCGCCGGAAAGGATCGGATCGAGCGAGGCGCCGCGGAACCAAGCCGTTTTTGACGCTCTCGACGGTAAGCCAGCCTCGATCCCGGTTATCATGCCCGCCGACGACGAGCACCACCCACGGGAGGACCCTAATGCCGGTAGAGACACCGTCTATTTTCGCGCAGGTCATCAAGGATCACCTCGACCTGAAGGAGCGCAACGCGCGGCTGCTCGGCGACACGATGCCGATCGACCGTTACAAGGACGGGGATCCGTTGGAGAACCACCCGCTCTTCAAGAGCGAGGAACAGGCGCGAATCGAAGAGACGATGGACGGCGTCGAGCCGGACTTCAGCGATGCGAGCCTCGAGAACGTCGGCGTCTGGCCCGGCGACGATGCGCTGGAGGAGCCGACCACGGCCGAGACGCAGGAGACGGCAACGGCCGTGTCCGCGATCGAAGAGTCGGGGTTCTGGGGCAACGGCGGCGCGCGGGACTTCGACTGGGGCGACTGAGTCTCGCGAGCGAAGCTGGCGCTTCCCTCGCGATTGAGAACGAACTGCGCGTTCACGAGACGCGGTCTCGCGACCGCTCCGTACTGAGTTAGTTGCCCGCCGGGGCGGGCGCCTTTCGGCGCGCGCCCGGGAGCGGGAGGGCCTGCGGCTAAGCCCCGCTTTCGCGGAGGCTTAGCCTCCGGCTGGAAAGGGCCTTAGGGCTGTCCCCGAGCGGGACATGGGGTATGTGATCACCCGCCTGAGGGATCGGTCGGCGGGGCCTGGCACCGATGTTCCCGGCATCACTGCGGTCCAGCCTCAGGGGCGTCGAATGCTGTGTCTCAACTCTGATCGATCGGGGGATCGGTGGTAGCCCGTCCGGGCCATCTTCGGCTTCTCGACACCGGCGCCGAGCCGGGGGATGCCGCTCTCGTCGAGTCGTACCGGAGGCTCGCCGACGTTTTCCACGAAGTGCTCGCCGAGCAGAGCCTCGACGCGCTGCTCGTCCGGATCGCCGACAACGTCGGCGACCTGATCCCGCACGACACGCTGACGATCTACGAAGCCGACGAGACGAAGCGAATCCTCAAGCCGGTGCTCGTCCGCGACGTGTACGCCGACGAGATCATGAGTACGACGATCAGCTTCTCGGAGGGCATCACCGGCTGGGCGGCGCGGAATCGCAAGGCGGTGCTCTCGAACCAGGCGCACCTCGACCCGCGCGTTCGCACCGTGCCGGGGACGCCGATGGATCCCGAGGCGCTGATCTGCGTTCCGCTCATCGCGCGCGGCAGCATCAAGGGCGCGTTGAACATCTACCGCGAGGGCGAGGCTGTCGCATTCAGCGAGACCGAGTTCGAGGTTGCGAAGCGGTTCGGGGACGCGGCGGCGCTCGCGCTCGACAACGCGGAGAGCCGCGCGCAGCTCGAGCATCAGGCGCGCACCGATTCGCTCACCGGTCTCTTCAACCACAGCGTCTTCTACGAGCGCCTGCTGCAGTCGCTGCAGGAGTCGAGCCGCACACACGAGCCCATCGCGGTCCTCATGCTCGACATCGACGACTTCAAGCACGTCAACGACGTCCACGGGCACGCCGTCGGCGACGAGTTGCTGCGCTTCCTCGCCGAGGCGCTTCGTGCGATCGTGCGCCCCGAGGACGTGATCTGCCGGCTCGGCGGCGAGGAGTTCGCCGTGGTCATGGACGCGTGCGGCGGCGAGGACGCGGTACGCGTGGCCGAGCGCATCCAGACGCGGCTCGCAGCGGTCGACTTCCCCGGCATCGGCCGGATGACCGTCTCCGCCGGGCTCGCCCTCGGCCCCGAGCACGCGATGAACCCGCGCGAGCTCGCCGCGTGCGCCGAGGCGGCGATGATGACCGCGAAGGCGCAGGGGAAGAACCAGGTCGTCCTCTACTCCGACGCCGAGAGCCAGCGGCCCGACACGCCGAGCGTCGACCGCGATGTCCGCTCGATCGCGCACCTCAAGATGCTGCAGAGCCTGACCGGGAAGCTGAACCGGCTCAACGACGTGCGGGAGATCGGCGAGGCCATCGCGGCTGAGCTCCGGTCGCTCGTCGACTACCACAACTGCCGTGTCTTCGTCTCCGACGGCGACGAGCTCGTCCCGGTCGCCTTCCTCGGCGAGCTGTCGTCCACGACGGAGTCGCTCTCGCTCGACCTGCTCCGCACCCAGGTCGGCGTCGGGATCACCGGCCGCTGCGCCGAGCTGGGCGAGTCGATCGTCGTCGCCGACGCCGCGAACTGCGAGTTCGGCAGGCAGATCGAGGGGACCGAGCCGATCGAGGAGTCGCTGCTCGCCGTCCCGCTCCGCTATGGGACGCGCGTCGTGGGCGTGATCGTCGTCTCACAGCTGGGCTTGAACCAGTTCGACGAAGACGATGTCCGGCTGCTCGAGGTGCTCGCCGGGCACGCGGCCGTCGCGGTCGAGAACGCACGCCTCTACGAGTCCGCGCGGCGCGAGGCAGAGAGCGCGACTGCATTGCTGGAGTTTGGCCGGGAGCTCGCGACGTTCGTCGACCTCGACGACATCGTCACGCGCGTGACCGACCTGTCGGCGGAGATCCTCGGCAGCCGCCACACGTCCCTGTATCTCGAGGTCGACGGCGAGCTGCGCCTGCGCACCGAGCACGGGCACTCGGCCGAGCTGGCCGCCGAGCTCGCGGCGCGGCCGTACCCGCTTGACAGCCTCGACGTCGATCGCGAGCCCTTCGTCGTCGAGCCGAGCGACTACGAGCCGCTGGTCGGTGAGGCGCCCGTACCCGGCGGCCGGTACGCCGTCGCTCCCTTCGAGGTCGACGGGAGGGTGGGCTGCCTCGTCGCTCTCGTTGAGGCGGAGGATTTCGGAGAGCGCGAGCTGCGGCTGCTCGGCGGCGTCGCGCAGCAGGCGAAGCTCGCGATTGCGAACGCCTCGAGCTACGAGGGTCTCGAGCGGACCTTCGTCACCACCGTCGAGGCGCTGGCGAACGCGCTCGAGGCGAACGACGAGTACACGTCGACCCACGCCCGCTGGATCACAGACCTCTCGCTGCGGGTCGGCCGCGAGCTCGGCCTCGACGAGTTGAGCCTGAAGCGTCTGGAGCTTGGCGCGCTTCTCCACGACATCGGCAAGATCGGCATCCCGAGCGACGTGCTTTCGAAGCCCGGACGGCTGACGGCCGAGGAGCGGCGGCTCGTCCAGACGCATCCAGAGCTCGGCGAGCGGATCATCGGCCCGATCGACCGGCTGGAGGACGTCCGGCCGATCGTCCGCCACTGCCACGAGCGCTGGGACGGCAAGGGCTACCCCGACGGCATCGCCGGCGAGGACATCCCGCTCGAGTCCCGCATCATCTTCGTCTGCGACGCGTATCACGCGATGACGAGCGACCGACCGTACCGGCGCGCGCTCACGCACCGCGAGGCGGTGCGCAGGCTCGCCGAAGGAAAGGCCACGCAATTCGATCCGAACGTCGCGGCGGTCGCGCTCCGCGTGCTGGAGCAGGTCGCGCGCGAAGAGCCGACAGTCCCCTAGCCGGCGGCAGCGAGCTCGGGCTCGCCGCCCTCCAGGGTGTGCGCCAGGCGGCGGAACGGTCCGTCCACCGCGAGCAACTCGCCCTCGGTCCCGCGCTGGATGATCTGCCCGTTCTCTACCACCAGGATTTCGTCGGCGCGGCGGACGGTCGA
>DASQCM010000074.1:0-18732 GCA_035634675.1 Gaiellaceae bacterium | reverse complement strand
CGGAGTGCCCTTCGCCAGGCCCCGCTGCTCGGCGATGTCCTCGACCTGCTCCCGCGCATCAGCGGCGGCCGCCCGCACCGCCGGTCCCATCGAAGGCAACGTCGACGAGCCGGCCGAGATCGAGGCGTACGGCCCGCGCGCGGAGTCGCCGAGCACGACGTCGACGTGCTCCAGCGGCAGTCCGAGCTCCTCGGCGGCGATCTGCGCCATCGCCGTCCGCGTGCCCGTGCCGATGTCCTGCATCGCGGTGATCACTGTCGCGCGCCCGTCCGAGCCGAGACGCACCCAGGCGTAGGAGGGAGGCCCGCCGCCGCCGTACCAGATCTGGCTCGCCATCCCGACCCCGCGCTTCCACGTCGCGTCCGAGCTCGCCCGCACCTCGTGCCGCCGCTCCCAGTGCGGCTCGGCGCGGCGGTAGCAGTCCTCGAGATTCTTGGAGGAGAAGGGAGTCCCTTCGTTCGAGTTGGCGTAGTTCCGCCGCCGCAGCTCGAGCGGGTCGACGTCGAGTCGGGCCGCCACCTCGTCGACGAGGCACTCGAGCCCGAACGTCCCCTCGACGAAGCCGGGTGCGCGGAAGGCCTTCATTGGCGGCGTGTTCAGCTGCGCGCCGTACGTGACGGTGCGGACGTTCTCGCAGTCGTACAGCATCCGCATCGGCCCTTCGGTCGAGGCGTTCCACCCGGACCAGCCGACGGAGTTCGTGAACTCGCCGTCGAGCGCGACGATCGTCCCGTCGCTGCGCGCGCCGGCCCGAAGCCTCTGGATCGTCGCGTTGCGATTTCCGGCCGAGGTGTGCTCCTCGCGCCGTGTGAGCGCACAGCGCACCGGCCGCCCCGTCCGCTTCGCGAGCTCGGCGGCGATGTATGTGTACTCGTCGGGGCTGTTCTTAGAGCCGAAGCCGCCGCCCATGAACTCGCAGACCACGCGCACCTTGTCCTCGGGCAGCCCGAGCGTGTCGGCGACCGCCTGCCGGATCCCCCAGATGTACTGCGTCGAGATGTAGACGTGGAGGACGTCGCCCTGCCACTCGCACACCGCCTGGTGGGTCTCCAGCGAGTTATGGAGGACGGTCTGCGTGCGGTACGTCGCCTCGACGACGACGTCGGCCTCGGCGAGCGCCCGCTCGATGTCGCCGCGCTCGTAACGGCGTGGCTCGAGGTCCGTGAGCAGCCCGCGCTTGACCGCGTCGTCGGGATCCAGCACGACCTCGAGCTCCTCCCACTCCACTTCGATCGCCTCGACGCCGGCACGAGCCTGCGCGAAGGTGTCGGCCGCGACCGCGGCGACCGCCGCCCCGGCAAAGCCTGCCTCCTCTTCGAGCCCGTGCGCCTCGCCCGGGCCGATCGCGGCCCGCACCCCGGGAAGCTCGAACGCCGGCCCGAGGTCGATCCGCTGAGCTCTCGCGTGCGCGTGAGGAGACCGCAGGACCGCTGCGTGGAGCATCCCCGGCAACTTGAGGTCGGCGGTGTAGCGCGCCTCGCCGCGCACGCGCAGCGGGCCGTCCTGCCGCGCCGCCGGCCGGCCGACGACAGCGAGCGGCCCTTCGGGCCACTGCTCGAGCGGATCCTCCTCGACGACGATCCAGACCTCCTCGAACCGGCCCTCGACCTCCTTCTCGGTGCGGATCAGTCTTGCCAACTGAGAATCGCCTCCTCGATCTTCGGATACGTGCCGCAACGGCAGATGTTCCCGGCCATCGCATGCCGGATCTCCTCCTGCGTCGGCTGCGGGTTCGCGGCGACGAGCGCGGCGGCCGAGACGACCTGGCCCGGAGTGCAGAACCCGCACTGGACGGCGTCGGCGCGCACGAACGCGTCCACGAGCGGATGGTCGCGGAGCCCCTCGATCGTCGTCACCTCGCCATCGATAGCGTGCGCGAGCGTGATGCAGGAGAGCCGCGGCACGCCGTCGACCTGGACGGTGCACGCGCCGCAGTGACCTTCGTTGCATGCGATCTTCGTTCCGGTCAGCCCGAGCTCCTCGCGCAGCACGTGCGCGAGGCTCGTCCCGACCGGTGCGTCGAGGACGTGCTCGCCGCCGTTCACGGTCAGCCTGAGCTCGCTCATGTGGATGTCACTGCCACGGTGTCGGCGATCTGAATCAGGCGGACGGCGGTGCGTGCCACGAGGCGGCGCTCGCTGTCGTCCTCCGCCTCGGGCAGCGTCCGCCACAGGTCGCGCGCCGCCTCCAGCAGCTCGCGGATCTGCCCGAGCTCGTCGCGGTGTGTGCCGTTCGGCTCCTCCGTCGCGTTGAGCGCAAGACCGAGCGCGCCGAACGCATCCGGCTGCCGGAT
The DNA here is from genome assembly GCA_035634675.1 of Gaiellaceae bacterium. GTDB lineage: Bacteria > Actinomycetota > Thermoleophilia > Gaiellales > Gaiellaceae > Palsa-739. The sequence continues at coordinate 16,439 of DASQCM010000074.1, read as the reverse complement.
GAAGAGGAGGGGCATGGCCATCGAGACGTATTGATGGATACGGGCCTGCGCCAACGGCTGTTCCAGAATCTCGGAGCCCTGCGGCTGCGACGGCTCGAGCGGAGCCTCGCCGGCCGCGATGCGCTCGGCGTTGCCGGCGAACATGTCGCGCAGCTGTTGGTCGTCGAAGCCCGCGACGCGGGCGACGCGCAGGGAGAGAAGCAGCGACCCGGGCTGGCCGCCGTACGGGTAGTCGGAGGCGTAAAGGATCTGCTCCGGAGGCACGAGCCGCAGCAGGCCGAGCAGATCGATCGCGCTCCAGACCGAGGTGTCGAAGAAGACGCCGCGCTTGCCGGAGAACCGGTACGCGAGGTTGGCGAGGTCGGCGATGCCGGCGTGGGCGAGGATCAGCTGCGCTCCCGGGTGCGCGTCGACGAGGCGCTCGAGCTCGGCCGCGATCGGCGGCAGGCCCCGGCCGGCATGGATGAGGATCGGGACGCCGCGCTCCGCTGCAAGCGCGAAGATCGGCGCGAGCCGGTCGTCGTCGAGCAGGAACTTCTGCGCTCTCGGGTGCAGCTTGATCCCGCGCGCCCCGAGGTCGAGGCAGCGGCGCGCCTCCTCGACCGGCCCCTCGTCGAGCGCGAGCCGCACGAACGGGAGGAACCGTCCTTCCGAGCGTGCCGCGAACTCGAGCGACCGATCGTTGCCCGCGCGGAACCCGGGGTGCCGGTCGGGCTCGTCGAGGCAGAACATGAAGGCGCGTGAGACGCCGTAGCGGTCCATGAGGCCGGTGAGCTCTTCGTAGCGCCCGACCATCCCGTCGATGTCCGTGCCGAGGTGCGTGTGGGCGTCGAAGATGTCGAGCTCGGCGGGGAAGTCGACGCGCAGCCGCTCGTCCCACTCGGCTCCGACCTGCCGTGCTCGCTCGAGCGCCTCCACCAAGCGGAATCTAGCCGCCGGGTACTTCGGTTCGCGGATGCGTGCCGAGTTCGCGCCGACTTCGCTAAGGACACTTTCGGCGCTGCGCGGACGGAGGTAGCAAGGGGAGCCTCGTCCCTCGTCCCGGATCGGAGGCTCCATGAAGCGCATCCACGTGCTCGTCCTGCTCTCGGCTCTCGCCCTCCTGCTCGCGGCCGCATCTGCGAGTGGCAGCGGCGCGGGCGACATCGTTGTCACCGAGGTCTTCGCCGCCGGCGGCAACAGCGGGGCCGCTTATGCCAACGACTACGTCGAGCTGTTCAACCGAGGCGCAAGCGCCGTCGCTGTGGACGGCTGGACGCTCCAGTACGCCTCCGCGGCCGGCACGACCTGGCAGTCGACTGCACTCAGCGGGTCGATCCCGCCGGGCGGCCGGTATCTCGTGCAGCTTGCCTCGGGCGGCGCGAACGGAGCGGCGCTGCCGGCGCCTGACGCGACGGGCACCACGAACCTCGCCGTCACCGGAGGCAAGGTTGCGGTCGTCGACGCCGCCACGTCCCTCTCCTGCGGCGCTTCCCCGGGTAGCTGCTCGGCGGTTCCCGGCGTCGAGGATCTCGTCGGCTATGGCGGCGCGAGCGACTACGAGGGGAGCGCTGCGGCGCCGGCCGGGAGCGCAACGGCGTCGGTCGCCCGCGCGGGCGGCGGCTGCACCGACTCGGACGACAACGCGGCCGACTTCGCGACTGCTGCGCCCGATCCGCAGAACTCGTCGGCGCCTGCGAGCGCGTGCTCTGCGCCGCCGCCGCCTCCGAACAGCGCGAGCGCGACCGGCACGGTCGACGTGAACGTGCAGCCGGTGCTGTCGATCGCACTCGACCACGCGACGCTGAGCTTCCCCGCCGCCGTTCCTGGCACGGTGCCGGACCCGCTCCCGGAGCACGTGACGGTGACGAGCAACGATCCGGGTGGCTACACGCTCGGCGTCCACCGGACGGCGTTCTCGCCGCACGACCTGCCGCTCGGGATCGGGGTCGGCAGCGGCGCTCTCACGGCGGTGCCGGTCACGCCCGCTCCCGACTTGCTCCTCGCCACTGCGACCGGCCCGAGTGGGGACGGAGGCGACCTGTGGGCCACGAGCGTCGGCTTCGTGTCGCCGTTGCCGGTCGTGCCGGCCGGCCACTACACCGCGACGCTGACCTTCACGGTGATCGGTAAGTGAGGCGCGCGCTTGCGGCGGCGCTGCTCGCCACGGCCGCGGCATCCATCCCGGGTGCCGCGGCGGGCGGGGGCATCGGGCTCAGCGCGAGCCCGCTGCGCCTGACACTGATCGGCGCGTCGGCCTCGGCGATCACGGTGCGGAACCCGGGCAGGCGGCCGCTGCTCGTCGACGTATCGCGAGCCGGATTCGCGCGCTCGCTGCGCGGGCGTCCGTACGTGCGTCCGGCCCGCGGCGCAGTCGCGTGGCTGCGGGTGCGGCCGCGACGGCTCCGGGTCGCTCCCGGGACGAAGGCCGTCCTGCATGTCGCCGCCAGGCCTCCACGCCGGGCCGAGCCCGGCGATCATCCCGGGCTCGTCCTCCTGACAACGCGGCCGCTCGGCGCGCGCCGCGTGCGCGTGCGGCTCCGGCTGGGCGTGATCGTCGTCCTCCACGTCCGCGGCCGGATCGTGCGCCGTCTCGACGCGCGTGCGCTCACGGTGCATCGCCGCGGGAGCCGCCGCCTCCTGGAGCTAAGGCTCGTCAATCGCGGGAACGTGACCGAGCGGATCGGTCGGGACGGGCTCCGTCTTACGCTCGTCGCCCACGGCCGAAGGCTGGCGAGGCTACGGCCGAGGAGCCGCGAGCTCCTGCCGCGCAGCGCAGGCATCGCGGAGTTCACGTACCGCGGGGGAGCACGAGGCCTCGCGGTCGCGCGAATCGAGCTGCCGCGAACCGTTCGCGGTCAGCTGCGCGCCTTTCGGATCCGTCTGTGAATGCCGATACGCCACGCATGGACAGGCGTGTCGTCTGGATCTTCGTCGGCGTCGGCTCGACGATCGGCGGCCTCCTGCCGGAGGCGTGGGGCGGCAGCGCATTCGGCCTGGCCTCGCTCGTTCTCGGCTGCCTCGGCGGCGTCGCCGGACTGTGGTTCGCGGCGAAGCTAGCCGGCTAGCGGCGGTAGAGCTGGTCTATCGCCTGCTCGAGCTCCTCCAGGCGGGCCGCTCCGAAAGCGCTGACCGTCCCGTCGGAGTCGACGACGACGTTCGTCGGCACGCCGCGGACGCCTAGCTCTCCGGCGAGCTCCAGGTTCGGGTCGAGGAGCATCGGCCCTTTGATGCCCCACATCTCGCAGAAGCGGTCAACCTCTGGCCGCGGCTCGGTTCCTTCCCAGATGTCGACGAGCACCACTTCGAGGCCCGACCGGGCCCCTTCGCGGATGCGCAGCTCCTCGAGAAACGGCGCCTCCGCGTTGCACGGTCCTCACCAGGAGGCGAAGAAGTTGAGGATGTACTTCTTCTCGGCCCAGTCGCGGTTCGTGCGTCGCTCGCCGGTCCAGTAGTCCTCGAGCGCGAACTCCGGCAGCTTCTTGCCGATCCACGGGCTCGGTTCCTCCAGCACCGGCGCCGGCGGCTTCGCAGCGAGCAGATCCTCGACGATCGACAGTGTCTGACTGCCCGCGTTGGCCACGAGGATGCGGCCGTCTTGCGGGTCGACGACCACGCCACCGGGGCCGCCACCGACCGGGATCTGCGACCATTCGGCGCCGTCGGCGACGCCGAGCACGCTGACCGAGCCGGCGCCCCGGTTCGTGACATAGACCCGGTCGTGCGCCGGCGCCACCGTCAGCCCGACCGGAGCGGAGCCAGTGCGGATCTCCTCCACCACCTCGATCGTGTCGAGATCGACACGCGAGACCGTCCCGGCGATCGAGTTGACGATAAACGCCTCGCCGCGCTCGGGGAGGATTCCGATCGCGCACGTGCCGATGCCGAGCTCGAGCCGCCCGACGTCCTCGAAGGAGTCGGCGTCGTAGAAGTTGGCGGATGCGGCGACGAAGTTGACGCAGACCACGAGGCGGCGGGTCGGGTCGACGCCGATCGCTCCGGCCCCCGGCTCCGCTTCGACGGTCGCGACGGTTTCGAGCGTGTCGAGGTCGATGACGCTCATCGTCGAGCCGAGCGAGTTGCCGACGTAGAGGCGGCGGAACTGAGGAACGTGGGTGAGGCCGGACGGATAGCCGCCGACCGGGACGGCCGTCTCCACCTCGAGCGTCGCGGAGTCGATGATGGTCACCTGGTCGGAGTGCGCGTCCGCGGTGAAGACGCGGCCTGTCTGCTCATCGAGGCCGATGTCGATGGGCTCCTCGCCGGTGGGGATCTCGCATAAGACCTCGTGCTGCTCGAGGTCGACGACCGAGACGAAATCGCTCCGCGAGCACGCGACGAACGCGCGGCGCCGCGCGACGTCGACGGCGATTCCCTCCGGATCGAGGCCGACGGGGATCTCGGCGACCTGCCGCCACGGCGACCGCGAGTCGATCCGGCAGGCGGCTCCGACCGGGAAGGCCGGGTCCTCGTGCTCTTCGGCCGTCGCCATAGACGCGCGAGTATTGCCGTTCGGCGAGACGACCGGACAAAAGAACTGTCACGCGCCGATAGGATCGGCAGGAGCTTTGTCCGACGCCGTCCTGATCTACGCCGACTGCTTCCGCTCCGCCGACATGCGGCACGCGGTTCCGCTCGGCGTCCCGGACCCGTTCCTCTACGCCGAGGAGAACGGGACGCGGCACGTGTTCACGAACTCGATGGAGGCGGCTCGAATCAACGAGCTGGGCCAGTTCGACGTGCACGTGAACGAGGAGTTCGGCATCGATGAGCTCGTCGAGTCCGGGCTCGAGCCGCGGGAGCTCGTCGCGCAGCTCGCGTTGCGCTACGTCTCGAGCCTTGGCCCGAAGCGCTTTACGGTCCCTGAGAACTTCCCCGTCTGGCTCGCGGACCGTCTCCGGGCCGAAGGCGTCGAGCTCGACGTCGACCAGGACACCTTCGACGACCGCCGGCGCGCGAAGACCGGAGCGCAGCTCGCGGGGATGAGGCGTGCGCAAAAGGCTGCCGAGGCGGCGATGGACGCTTGCCGCGAGCTCCTGCGCCGCTCCGAGATCAGCGGCGACGAGCTCCTGCTCGACGGCAAGCAGCTGACCGTGGAGCGCGTGAAGGCGGACATGAACGTCGTCTTCGCAGCGCACGACACGACGTCCGAGGAGTACATCGTCGCCCCCGGCGCCCAGGGCGCGGTCGGACACGACATGGGCTCCGGGCCGATCCGGCCGGGCGTCCCACTGGTCGTCGACATCTTCCCGCGCGACAACGAGTCCGCCATCTTCACCGACATGACGCGCACATTCGTCGTCGGCGAGGTGCCCGACGACATTCGCGAGTGGCACAGGCTCTGCAAGGAGGCGCTCGACGCAGCGGTCGCGGCGATCCGCCCGGGCGTCGAGGGCCGTGCCGTGTTCGACCTCACCTGCGACATCTTCGAAGCGGCGGGCGAGCCGACGCAGCGCACCAAGAAGGCCGGCGAAACGCTCGTCGACGGCTTCTTCCATGCACTCGGCCACGGTGTCGGCCTCGAGGTGCACGAGACGCCGGGCATGGGTCGCAACTCGATCAAGCCGTTTGTCGCCGGAGACGTCGTCACGGTTGAGCCGGGCCTGTATCGCGCCGGCTACGGGGGCGTGCGGCTCGAGGACATCGTCCTCGTGACCGACGACGGCGCCGAGGTCATCACGGACTATCCGTACGACCTCGAGCCCTAGCCTCGACGGCGTGGCTACCGAGTCGCACCACGCGATCGACACGATGCTCCTCGAGGAGCGGCGCTATCCGCCTCCCGAGGACTTCGCCGCCCACGCGAACGCGCAGCCGGGCATCTACGACGTCCCGTTCGAGGAGTTCTGGGAGCGGGAGGGCCGCGAGCGGGTGACCTGGTTCGAGCCCTTCACGGAGCTGTACCAGTGGGAGCCTCCGTACGCGAAGTGGTATCTCGGCGGCAAGCTGAACGTCTGCTTCAACTGCGTCGACCGGCACGTCGAGGCCGGCGCGGGCGACGTCGTCGCGTATCACTGGGAGGGCGAGCCCGAAGGAGATACGCGCACCATCACGTACGCAGACCTACTGCGCGACGTCGTCCGCTTCGCGAACGCGCTCAAGAAGCTGGGCGTGAAGAAGGGGACGCCGGTCGGGATCTACATGGGCATGGTCCCGGAGCTGCCGGTCGCGATGCTCGCGTGCACGCGGCTCGGCGCCCCGCACACGGTCGTCTTCGGCGGCTTCTCCGCCGATTCCCTCTCGGACCGGATGAACGACATGAAGTGCGAGGTGCTCATCACCCAGGACGAGGCGTGGCGGCGCGGCTCGAAGATCGGGCTCAAGACGGTGGCCGACGAGGCGATGGCCGCTGCTCCCGGTGTCGAGCACTCCGTCGTCCTCCGCCGCACCGGCGGCGACGTGCCGATGAAGGACGGCCGCGACCACTGGTGGCACGAACTCGAAAGCGACGCCTCGGTCGATCCGGACTCGTGCCCGTGCGAGCCGGTGGACAGCGAGGACCTGCTCTTCCTCATGTACACGAGCGGCACGACCGCGAAGCCGAAGGGCATCGTCCACACGACAGCCGGCTACCTCGTCGGCACGGCCTCGACCCACCACTACATCTTCGACCTGAAGCGCGACCACGACGTCTACTGGTGTGCCGCCGATATCGGCTGGATCACCGGCCACAGCTACATCGTCTACGGGCCGCTCTGCAACCGGACGACGTCCGTCCTCTACGAGGGGACGCCGGACTTTCCTGACAAGGACCGCTGGTGGTCGATCGTGGAGGAGTACAAGGTGACGATTCTCTACACGGCGCCGACCGCGATCCGCTCGCACATGAAGTGGGGGCCGGAACACGCGCAGAAGCACGATCTGTCGTCGCTCCGCCTGCTCGGCTCGGTGGGCGAGCCGATCAATCCCGAGGCGTGGGTCTGGTACCGCGAGAACATCGGCGGTGACCGCACGCCGATCGTCGACACCTGGTGGCAGACCGAGACGGGGATGATCCTGATCACGCCGCTGCCGGGGATCACGACGCTGAAGCCGGGCTCGGCGACCCGGCCGTTCCCGGGGGTCGCCGCCGCCGTCTACGACGAGCAAGGAAGCGAGGTCGCCCCCGGCGGGGGCGGCTATCTCGTCCTCAAGCGTCCCTGGCCGGCGATGCTGCGCGGAATCTTCGGCGACGACCAGCGGTACCGGGACACGTACTGGTCGAAGTACGAGGACACGTACTTCGCCGGCGACGGGGCACGGATCGACTCCGACGGGGACTTCTGGCTGCTGGGCCGCGTCGACGACGTCATGAACGTCTCGGGGCACCGCATCTCGACGATCGAGGTCGAGTCGGCGCTCGTCGACCACCAGGAGGTCGCCGAGGCCGCCGTCACCTCGAGAGCCGACCCGGTGACGGGCGAGGCGATCGTCGCCTACGTGACGCTCAAGGGCGGCGCCGACGGTTCCGTCGACAAGCTCGAGGAGCTGCGCAACCACGTAGCGCAGAAGATCGGACCGATCGCGAAGCCGGCGAACATCGTGTTCACGCCCGAGCTCCCGAAGACGCGCAGCGGCAAGATCATGCGCCGCCTGCTGCGTGACGTTGCCAACGACAGGCAGCTCGGCGACACGACGACCCTCGCGGACCCGACCGTGGTCGACGAGATCTCGAAGCGCGCGACCGATGAGAAAGCCCAGGAAGCCGAGGCGTGACACCCGAGGAACACAGAGCTCTCGGGGTAGAGCTCTACAACAAGACGTGGGAGTTGCTCGAGGCGGGGGCAGATGGCGATGAGCTCGTCGACACTGCCCATGCTTCGGCTCTCCACTGGCGTTTTGCCTCTGGCGCGACGGCGGCGAACCGCGCGCGCTCGCACTGGCTCTGCTCTCACGTCTACGCGGCAGTTGGACGGCCGGAGCCGGCTCTGTACCACGCCGAGCGGTGCTTTTCAGTGGTCTCGAGCGAGTCGGACGAAATGGAGGAGTTCGACCTCCCGGTCGCCTACGAGGCACTTGCGCGGGCCAATGCGGTTGCCGGAAACGTCGACGAGGCGCACCGTTTCATCGACCTCGGTCGCGCCGAGACGGCCAAGATCGCGGACGCCGAGGACCGGGAGCAGCTCGAGTCGCAATTTGCGGAGATTGGCGTCTGACCGAGGGTTTTCTCCGTCCGCGGAGAATGGTAGAAGGCACCTCTACGAGCGGCTGCGGAGGTCGAAGGCACTCCAACGGGCGGATCCGGGACAGGTGCCAACTGGACCGCCGACCTAGGTAACGCGCCGCCGCCCGTCCTTACTGAATTACGCCGGGCACGATCTGCTCGGCGTGCCTGCGACTAAGCCTCAGCGCCGTCGAGCAGCGGCTCGAACCGTGCTGGGTCGTCGAACGGGCCGATCACGGCGAGCCGCATCCGGTCCGGCGAGATCAGCTCTTCTCCCACCCGTGCCACGTCGTCGACGGTCACCGCGTCGATGCCGCGGATCACCTCGTCGGGATCGGGAAGGCGCCGCTCGAGCACCTCCCTCCGCAGCCCGTGCATCATCAGCCCCTGCGGGCTCTCGAGCTGGAGGACGAAACGTCCCTTGGCGAAGTTGCGCGCCTTCTCGAGCTCCTCGGCCGGCAGAGGCTCGGCGGCGATCTTGCGCAGCTCGCCGGCGATCGTCGCCACCGCGTCGTCGATTCGGGCGATATCGACGCCCGCCTGCGCGTACAGCGTGCCGGCGTCGGTGTAGCTGTGGTTGAGCCCGTAGACGTAGTAGGCGAGGCCGCGGCGCTCGCGAACCTCGGTGAACAGCCTGGAGGACATTCCACCGCCGAGCGCGGTCGCCAGCAGCTGGATCGAGTAGCGGTCGGGGTGGTCGAGCGGGAGGCTGTGCACGCCGAGGCAGACATGCGCCTGCTCGGACTGTTTGGTGGAGACGAGGACGCGCCCGTTCGCGTACGGCGCCGCCGACTCGGGCTCACCGGTCTCCGCCGGGCCGAGGTCGCCGAGCAGCTCCTGCGCCTTCTCGAGCAGGCCGTCGCCGATCCGGCCGGCGACGCCCAGCACCATGCGCGAGGGCCGGTACCACTGGTCGAGATAGCCGAGGAACGTTTCGCGGGTTGCGGCGTTGATCGTCTCCTTGGTGCCGATGATGTCGCGGCCGAGCGGCTGGTCGCCCCAGAGGAGCGTCTCGTAGACGCCGCCGATGAAGTCGCGCGGCGTGTCGTAGTACATGTTCATCTCCTCGACGATCACGCCCTTCTCCCGCTCGATCTCCTCCTCGACGAAGCGGGAGTGCCGGAGCATGTCGACGAGGACGTCGAGCGCCACGTCGCGGTGCTCGGCCGCGCACTTGACGTAGTAGGTCGTGCTCTCCTTGCCGGTGAATGCGTTGAACTCGCCGCCGATCGCGTCGATCTCGCCCGCGATCTCGCGCGCGCTCGGCCGCCGCTCTGTCCCCTTGAAGAACATGTGCTCCGAGAAATGCGCGATCCCGCCGATCTCCGGCGTCTCGTAGCGGGAGCCGGCCGCAAGCGACACGATCACCGCGACCGATTGCGCGTACGGCAGATCCGCGCTCAGGACGCGCAGGCCGTTGTCGAGCGTGTCGCGTTGGAACACCGTCACCCTCGCCGATCGTATAGACGTACTCCTCGTGTACGGCGAGCAGACCAGACGGGCGATCGCCGCGCAGCCCGAGTGGCTAACGCAAGTGCCCACGGACCGGCGCTTCCCCGAGGGCGCGCGGATCCTCTTCACTGGGTGCGGGACCTCGTTCCACGCAGCGATGACCGGAGGCGAGGCAGTGCAGGCGCTCGAGCTCGTCCTTCGGCCCGAACGCGACGCCGATCTCCTCGTCGTCGTTTCGCACGAGGGCGAGACGCCGCTCACGCTCGAGGCGGCGCGCGCGTGGCGAGGGCCTCGCTGGCTCGTCACTGGGAAGCCGGACGGGCCGATCGCCGAGCTTTGCGACGAGGTCGTCGTCTGCACGCCGGAGATCGAGGAGAGTTGGTGCCACACGGCGAGCTACACCTGCGCGGTCGCCGCCATCGCCGCGTTGCATGGAGAGGATGTCTCGCGCCTGCCGGGCGCCGTGGCGGAGGCCCTCGAGGTCGATCTTCCTTTCGTAGGAAGTCAGGAACGCTTCGTCGTTGCGGGGGCGGGTCGCGATCTCGCGACCACACACGAGGCGGTGCTGAAGCTGCGCGAGGGCGCGTGGGTCGCAGCAGAGGCATACGAGACGGAGCAGCTTCTCCACGGCTACCTCGCCGCGGTGGACGAGTCGGTGCGGGCCTTTGTCCTCGAGGGCGATGGGTTCGCGGCCGAGCGCGCCGCGGCAGCCGTCGCGGCGCTTCGCGAGCTCCAGTGCGAGGCGACCCTCGTGCCGACAAGTCATCCCGTCGTCGACGTCGTCATGTTCCAGCGGCTGGCCGTGCGCATCGCCGAGCTCCGCGGACGCGAGCCGGACCAGATCCGCCGCGACGATCCACGTTGGGCGGCCGCCGCCGCAGCGGCGAAGGCCGACAACGCCTCCTAGAGCTCTGCGAGCGCTTCGAGCAGCCGGTCGACCTCGTCGAGCGTGTTGTAGTGGACGAAGCCGGCGCGCACGGCTCCCTCCGGCTGGAGGCCGAGCCGCGTCATCGGCTCGAAGGCGTAGTAGTCGCCGTCCCAGACCGAGATCCGCCTTTCGGCAAGCCGTTCCGCCGCCTCCCGCGGCGCGACTCCGTCGACTCGGAAAGCGAAGGTCGGCACGCGGCCTTCCATCGTCTCGACGCCGAAGAGGGTGCAGCGATCGGGCAGGCCGTCGAGGAAGCGCTGCCCGAGCACCCGCTCGTGCGCCCGAATGCCGTCCCACCCGAGCGACTCGACGTACTCGACCGCGGCAACGAACCCTGCGAGGAGCTCGTGCGCGAGTGTGCCGGTCTCGAAGCGGCTCCCGACCGGCTCGTCGGCCGCAGGCCTGACCTTGTACGGCCGCCAGCCGCGCAGCAGCTCCTCGCGGCCGAAGGCGAGGCCTAGGTGCGGGCCGAAGAACTTGTATGGCGAGCACAGGAGGACGTCGGCGCCGAGCGCGGCGACTTCGATCGGCCCGTGCGGGGCATAGTGAACGGCGTCCGCCCAGGCGAGCGCGCCGGCGTCGTGCGCGAGCTCGACGATGCGCGCGGCGTCCGGCATCGTCCCGAAGGCGTTCGAGGCGAGCGGGAAGGCCACGACCCGCGTCCGCTCGTTCAGCCGTCGCTCGAGGTCGCCGAGATCGACCGTGGTGTCGTCCCGAATCTCGACGAAGCCGACGGACAGGTCGAGGTCTTGCGCGAGCTCGAGCCAGGGCGCGATGTTGCCGTCGTGGTCGAGTCGCGTGACGAGGATCTCGTCACCTGCCGTGAGCGTCCGCCCGAGTGCGCGCGTGAGCGCGAAGTTGAGCGTTGTCATGTTCTGGCCGAAGACCGTCTCGTCGGCGCGGCAGCCGAGGAAGCGCGCGGCAACCGCGTGTGCATGCTCGACGAGCTCGTCACTGCGGCGGCTGGCGGCGAACGCCCCGCCGAGATTGGCGTTTGACTCGCGCAGGTACGCGGAGATCGCATCGATCACCGACTGCGGGCACTGCGTCCCGCCCGGCGCGTCGAGGAACGTGACCCCGGACGCGAGCGCGGGGAACTGCGCCCGGGCCGCGTCAATATCGAGAGTGGTGGCCGCCATCGGCTAGCCCTGCTCGAGCGGCGCCATCGTCAGCCCGTGCCCGCGCAGCTGCTCCCAGTAGAGCTCCGCTTGCTCCTTCAGCCCTGACCAGACGATCGCCTGGCCGGACGCGTCGATGCGGTTGGCCAACTGCATCCCGTCGTCGTACGAGACGCCCGGAACGACGCTCGAGAGCGCGAAGGCGACGCCCTGGAACGTGTTGTGGTCGTCGTTGAGGACGATCACGAGCCACGGGCGGCCGAGGCCCGTTCCCTCGCCGCGATCGAGCCGCTCGCGAGGCGGCGTGAGCGTGCTGCTCACGAACCCACCGTGCGGCCGTTCACCGTCCACCGATAGCTCGGCTTCGCGGTGAGGGAGGAGCCGATGAAGCAGTCGCGCTCGGCCGTCGCAAGCAGCTCGGCGAGGGCGCTCGGCTCAGGCTCCGGTTGGAGCTCTACGGAGAGGTCCGCCTCCGTCCCGACGACCGCATACCGCCCGTCCGTCTCGCGTCTCGTCACCAGCCCCCTGGCTCGGCCCGAGGCGGAGGGGACGTCGATGCCGCCGCGTCGTGCGTGGTAGCCGAGACTCGTGAGCGAGCAGCGGACGAGCGCCGCGAGCAGGAGGTGCTCCGCCGACCACTCCGCCGGCACCTCGAGCGGGACCCCGTTCTCGTCCCTGAGCTCGCCGGCCGCCGTGAGCTCGATCGCGTAGCGCAACTCCTTGGCTCGAACAGGCACGAGGTGCATGGTCTCAGAAGCGCGTGTCCGTCCGGGATGGCTCGTACGCTGCGGCACGTGCGACGCTTGCGCACGCTGTCGGAGACGGAGTGCTACACCCGCTTGTACGGCGGCTGGGATCCGACCGTGACTCTGGTGAAAGTGGAGCCGCGGCGCCCCCGCTACGAGCTGACGGTCTCCGGCGAGGATTTGCGCCGCGGGTTCGAGGCGCGGATCACGGCCCGGGCGGACGAGCTCGTCGACGAGGTCGACGCGGCCGAGGCCGCGGCCGAAGCCGCGTAACGGCCCCCGGCGTCCGCCCGGCGTCCCCAATCCGGCACGAAGTTCCGACCCCGCCGTGACGGGTCGTCGCCTACCGTTCCCGAAGGGAGCTCGTGCCCCCCATGGGGGAATAGGTTGCTCTCACGAAGGACATGGCCGAAGTGGATACGACTCAGAGTGAGGTGCCGGACGTCCTTGGGCCCGACCTCCGGATCGTCTTCGTCGGCATCAATCCGGGGCGCGTATCCGCTGCGGCCGGTGCGCATTTCGCCAATCCACGGAATGACTTCTGGCGTCTTCTGCACGCTTCGAAGCTGACCTCGCGTCTCTACGCGCCGCAGGAGCAGTTTGCGCTGCTCGAGGAGGGAATCGGCGTCACGAACGCGGCCTATCGCACCACTCCAGGCTCGGGTGACCTGCGCCGCGCCGACTTCGCGGGCTCCGCCGAGCGGCTCGCGGACATCGCGCGCGAGCTCCGTCCCGAGTGGCTCGCCTTCGTCGGCAAGGAGGCGTATCGCGGCGCATTCGGTGCGCGGCCCGACCTCGGTCTCCAGGAGAGGACGCTCGGCGAGACTCGTCTCTTCGTCCTCCCGTCGACCTCGCCCGCGAACGCCGCCGTGCCGTGGGACGAGCGGCTCCGCTGGTTCCGCGAGCTCGCCGGCCGCGCGAGCGGGCTCCCCCGGCGGGAGAGCGTGCGTGCCGCCGTGGTCGACGAACGCGGCCGCACTCTTCTCCTTCGCTACGGCGACGAGTACGGCAACTGGTGGGTCACGCCGGGCGGCGGCAGGGAGCAGGGTGAAGACGACGAGCAGACGCTCCGCCGCGAGCTCGACGAGGAGATCGGCCTCGTCGGCTTCGAGCTCGGCCCGCTGCTCTGGGAAAACGAGGGCTGGACTCTCGACGAGCCCGGTTTCGGAAGCTTTCTCTCTCGCGTCTACCTGGTCCGCGTCGAGCGCTTCGAGCCGCCGCACCTCACGGAGGCGCGCGAGCTCCGCTGGTTCTCGCTGGCCGAGCTGGCGCACGTGTCGACGCGGCCGCTGGACCTCGCCGAGCGGCTCAGCTCCGCCAGCGGTTCGTAATCGGCGTTCGGCGGTCGCGGCCGAACGCCTTCGGACGCAAACGCACCCCGGGCGGCGCCTGCCTCCGCTTGTACTCGGCACGGTCGATGAGGGCAACGGCCCGCGCGACCACGTCGGGATCGAAGCCGTCCGCGCTCAGCTCGTCGAGCGAGCGGTCCTCCTCGACGTAGGCCTCGAGGACGCGGTCGAGCTCGGAGTACGGAGGCAGGGAATCCTCGTCGAGCTGGCCTTCCCGCAGCTCCGCACTCGGGGCGCGGTCGATCGTCGACTGTGGAATGAGCTCGCGGCCGGCGCGCTGGTTCAGGTGCCGGGCCAGCCGGAAGACGTCCGTCTTGAACACGTCCTTGAGCAGCGCGAAGCCCCCGGCCATGTCGCCGTAGAGCGTGGCGTACCCGACCGACAGCTCGGACTTGTTCCCGCTGGCGACGAGCAGCCAGCCGAACTTGTTCGAGAGCGCCATCACGAGCGTGCCGCGGATCCGCGCCTGCAGGTTCTCCTCGGCAACGTCCGGCTCGCGGCCGGCGAACGACTCCCAGAGGGCGCCGCCGTACGCTTCGACGACGGGCTCGATGGGGAGCTCGCGAAAGTCGCAGCCGAGGTTCTCGGCGAGGCGCCGCGCATCGGCTCTTGTCTCGGCCGACGAGTAGCGCGACGGCATCGAGACGCAGTGGACGCGCTCAGGGCCGAGCGCCTCGACCGCTAGCGTCGCGGTGACGGCCGAGTCGATCCCGCCCGAGACGCTCACGACGACGGCGTCGAAGCCGTTCTTCCTCACGTAGTCACGCAGGCCGAGAATGAGCGCGAGGCGCATCTGCTCGAGGTCGTCTCCGAGCGGCGCGACCCCAGCCGACTCCGGGTGCTCTAGATCGACGACGAAAAGCGTCTGTTCGAAGCCGGGTGCCCGGGCGACCACGGTGCCGTCGGTCTCGAGCACGAGCGAGTGGCCGTCGAAGACGAGCTCGTCTTGCCCGCCGACCATGTTGCAGAGAGCCACGCGCACGCTGTTCTCTCTTGCGCGGGCGGCGAAGATCGCCTCGCGCTCCTCCGCTCGCCCGACGTGGAACGGGGATGCCGAGAGGTTGACGACGAGCTCCGCGCCCGCCGCGACCAGCTCTGTGGTCGGCGCACCGGGAACCCACATGTCCTCGCAGATTGTGACCCCTACTCTCGTGCCTGCCACCTCGACGAGCCTGGGCTCGTCGCCCGAGACGAAGTAGCGCTTCTCGTCGAAGACGCCGTAGTTCGGCAGGTGCCACTTCTTCACCCATCCGGTGACTTCGCCGTCGGCGCAGACAGCGCAGGCGTTGTAGAGGCCGCCCTCGTAGAGCGGCACGCCGACGAGCGCGACGATCTCGCGGGTCTCAGCCGCGATCCGCTCGACCGAGGTGCGGGCTGCGCGGACGAAGCTCGGCCGCAACAGCAGATCCTCGGGCGGATAGCCGGTGACCGCGAGCTCGGGGAGGACGACGAGGTCGGCGCCGGCGTCCCGGGCCTCCGCGATCATCCCGAGGATCAGCTCGCGGTTGCCGTCGAGGTCGCCGACGACCGGATCGATCTGCGCGAGGGCAATCCTCATAGGTTTTCGATTATAGGTCGAAAACCTCTGCGCGCCGCAACCGGATCGCCTGTAGATCCTGCTCGAGAACCTCGTCGATGTGCGCGACGAGCTCGTCGACGTCGGTGTGCTCGGCGTGCAGGTAGCGACCCGCGAGCGCGTCGTAGCGCCCGCTTGCAAGCTTCGCGACGAGTCTGGGCGCGCACTCCGGCGGCGTCCACGGCGCGTCGTCGGCGAAGTGTCCGTCCGTCATCGCCGTCCGCACCAGCCCGGGGCTGATCACGAAGACGGGGATCCGGTCGCGTAGCGCGTTGGCGAGCGTCTCGCCGTAGCGGCAGACCGCTGCCTTCGAGGACGTGTACGAGGTATCGCTCGCGCCGGGGAGGTACGAGGCGCCGCTGCCGACGATGACGATCCGCCCGGCGCCGCGCTCGAGCATCCCCGGGATGACCGCCCGGCAGCTGAGGTGGACGCCGAGGACGTTGACCTCGAACGTGTGCCACCACTGGTCGAGATCGAACTCCCACTCCTCGTCCTGGTGGTGGGTCCCGGTGCCGGCGTTCGCCACGAGGATGTCGACCGGCTCGGCCGCGTGCGCCCAGGCTTCGACGTCCTCGCGCCGCGCGACGTCGCCGACGAGCGCGTGCCCGCTGACCTCCGCAGCCACGGCCTCGACCTGCTCCGCGGTGCGGCCGGTCACCCAAATCTCCATCCCGGCGCCCGCCAGCTCGCGGGCGACATTCGCGCCGATCCCGCGGCCGCCGCCGGTCACCAGTCCGCGCTGTCCGGCGAGCTCGCTCACGCCGGCACTCTAGTTTGCGGAGCCAAGTTAGCGCTCGCTAACCTAGTGGACGCTAACTTCAGACGAGGAGAGGGTTGTGAGAGCACGGGTCGTGGATGTACTTCTGGCCGAGGAGAACCGCAAGTGGTGGACGCTCACCGCGGTCGCGTTCGGCCTGTTCATGATCATGCTCGACAACACGGTCGTGAACGTCGCACTGCCCGCGATCGAGCGCGACCTCCACGTCTCGATCTCGTCGCTCGAGTGGGTGGTGACTGCGTACGCGCTCACGTTCGCGGCGCTCCTGATCACCGGCGGCAAGCTCGGCGACCTCCTGGGACGCAGACGCATCTTCATCGTGGGGATCGCGATCTTCACGCTCTCGTCGCTCGCCTGCGGACTGGCG
>DASQCM010000073.1:0-2599 GCA_035634675.1 Gaiellaceae bacterium | reverse complement strand
GTGCGCTCGTCGCGCTCGCAGCTCCACTCGCTCACGGTCCCGACGCTGCTGCTGCAAGGGCGGCACGACTTCCTCTTCGACCTCGACCAGGCACTCGCCGCGTACAAGCTGCTTGCAGGTCCGAAGGAGCTGTACCTCGGCGACCTCGGTCATTCGCCGGCGACGAACCCAGTTGCCGAGCAGCTGACGTACGCCGGCCTGGCCGTTGCGTGGTTCGAGCATTACCTCGCGGGGGTGGGAAGCGTGCATGCCGGAATCAAGCTCGCGCACGACCCATGGGACGGGACGACGACGTCGTACACAGCGCTCCCGCGCACGCGACACAAGAGCGTGAACCTGCCGGGAAGCAAGAAGCTGTCGGCGACGAGCGCCTCCACCAGCCGGACCGTGCGGCTTACGGGAGGGCCGCTCGAGACCTTCGGCGACGGCTCGGTCATCGTCCGCTACTCCGGCGCCGGACGCTCGTGGGTGCGGCTCATTGCAACTGTGGGAGTGAAAGGCAGTTCTACGCAGGTGACGTACGGCGCAGCAGTCCTGAAGAAGGCGTCAGGCGTCCTGCGGATCCCGCTCAGCAACCAGGCCGTCTTGCTGCCGCGCGGCAAGCGACTCGTGGTCACGGTCGGCGGAGAGACCGCCGGCGGCGTCTACCTCTCCGCGCCGGGGGGGAGCGGCTCGATCACGATCGGCCGCATCACGCTCAACCTCTCGCTGCTCGAGAAGACCGTCTCTCGCTAGCGTCCGCCGCGTGACGGCGAAGGTCCGGATCGGCACGTGCTCGTGGGCCGACGAGGCGCTCTCGAAGTGGTTCTATCCGCCCAAGCTGCCGGCCAAGGAGCGCCTGGCGTGGTACGCCGAGCACTTCGACACGGTCGAGGTCGACTCGACCTTCTACCGGCTGCCGGGTGAGTCGATGGTGCAGGGCTGGGCGGAGCGGACGCCGGACGGCTTCACGATGCACATCAAGGCGTT
This sequence comes from Gaiellaceae bacterium, assembly GCA_035634675.1. Taxonomy (GTDB): domain Bacteria; phylum Actinomycetota; class Thermoleophilia; order Gaiellales; family Gaiellaceae; genus Palsa-739. The sequence goes on along the minus strand of DASQCM010000073.1, from coordinate 1,630 downwards.
CGGCCTGATGACGCGGCATCCGGTCAAGGCCGAGGTGGTGCCGGAGGACCTGCGTGCCGAGATGCCGGTCGACGAGCGTGGCCGCATCGACCGGCCGCCGCGCGAGCTGCGCGCCGAGGTCTTCCGCCGCTTCCTCGAGGCTCTCGAGCCGCTGCGCGCCACGGGAAAGCTCGGCGGGATCCTCTTCCAGCTGCCGCCGTACATCGTCTACAAGGACAGCTCTCTCGAGTACCTCGAGTGGGCGCGCGAGCAGCTCGGCGAACACGAGATGCTCGTCGAGTTCCGGCACCGCTCGTGGCTCGACGACGAGCATCGCGCCGACTCGCTCGCGTTCCTCGAGCGGATCGGCGCCGGCTACGTCGCCGTCGACGCGCCGCGCTCGGACACGGCGAAGAACCTCGTTCCCACGGTCGTCGCGACGACCTCGCCGACCGCGTACGTCCGCTTCCACGGCCGCAACCTCGCGACCTGGAACAAGCGTGGCGGCTCGGCGGCGGAGCGGTTCGACTACCTCTACTCCGACGAGGAGCTGGAGGAATGGGTCGGCCCGCTGCGCGAGCTGGCGGGCGAGGCGGAGCGGGCCTATGCCTTCTTCAACAACAACGCCTCGTCGGAGGATCCGGACAACCCGCTGCGGCGCGTCGCGCAGGCGGCGACGAACGCACACCAGCTGCGGCGGCTGCTCGACGTGAACCGGATCGCGGCGAGCGGCGGAACGTAGGCTGATCGCGTGGACGTCCTCTCGATCGTGCACGGCGGGGACGCGGGCCCTGAGCTGTTCGCTCCCCTCGTTGCGGAGGCCGGCCACCGGCTCGACGAATGGCGCTTCGAGTCGGGAGCTCCGCCGCCGCTCGACGGCTACGGCGCGGTGATCGTCTGGGGCGGCTTCATGCATCCCGACCAGGACGACCTGTATCCCTGGCTGAGCGACGAGACGGAGTGGCTGCGATCGTTGCTCGAGCAGCCGCCGCCAACGCTCGGGATCTGCCTCGGCTCGCAGCTCCTGGCACGGGCGGCCGGCGCCTGGGTCGGGCAACTCGCGGAGCCCGAGATCTGCTGGGGCGAGGTCGCGCTCACCGACGCGGGCGTGGCCGACCCAGTCCTCTCGGCGCTGCCGTCCCGCTTCGAGGGGCTCCTGTGGCACCACTATGCGCACGAGTTGCCGGAGGGAGGAGTCGCGCTCGCGCACAGCGCGGCATCCCTACAGGCGTTCCGGCTCGGTGAGAACTGCTGGGGAATCCAGTTCCATCCGGAAGTGACGGAGCCCCAGCTCGGGCGCTGGATCGCCGACGAGGGCGACCCGCCGCCCGACCGTGAGCGGCTGCGTGTCGAGACCCGCGAGCGGATCGGCGGATGGAACGAGCTCGGCCGCCGGCTCTGCCGCGCGTTCCTCGCTACCGCCGAGCGCCTGCGCGCGGCCTGATCAGGCTTCGGCCGTCGGATCCGTCACCGGCGGCTCCGGCTCCGACGCGGGCTCCGGTGCGTCCGCGGCCGGACTGCCGCGCAGCTCGAAGTACGTCAGCGTAAGCGCGACGGCGAGGAACGGGTCGACGATCGCGTTGGCGATCGAGCCGCCGATCCAGTAGCGCCAGAAGTTCGGCAGGAAGGAGAAGATCCCCTGGATCACGCC
>DASQCM010000072.1:0-3822 GCA_035634675.1 Gaiellaceae bacterium | reverse complement strand
TCGTGATCCACGACCGCGACCCGGCCCAGGAGGACGCGCCCGCCGTGCTCTTCGCGGGAACGGGAGAAGCGAAGCGCTAGCTCAGCTCGTGCGGCCGCGCCAGCGGCCGAAGACCAGGCCGCCGAGCGTGAACCCGAGCCCGAAGGTGCCGGCGGCGAAGGCGCCGATGGCCGCAGCCTTGCGCGCGGTCGAGAGCCGCTGCCAGCGACTGAGCGCCTCCCGCTCCTCGTCGGTCAGCTCCTCGCCGCGCCGCTGCTTGCGCAGGGCGCCGCCGGCCCGCACTCCGAGGTAGAGGTCGTCGAAGATCTCCGCGCTGTCTTCGGTCACAGCTTCAATCTATAGCCTCGTTCGGTCGTGAACGCCAGGCTCTTACATGTTTCCGACCTACACGCCGGTACACACGAGGAACCGGAGGTCGAGCAGGCCCTTGCGCGCCTCGTCGAGCGGACGGAGCCGCAGCTCGTTGTCGCGTCCGGCGATCTCGCGAATCGCGGTCGTCGCGACCAGCTCGAGCGGGCGGCGGCGCTGCTCCGATCGCTTGGCCCGCCGGTGCTGGCGGTTCCCGGCAACCACGACCTCCCCTACACGCCGGCGCGTTTTTACCGTCCCTGGGCGGAGTTCGAACGAGTCTGGGACACGACCGAGCCGACGGTCGCGTTGCCGGGGCTCCACGTCGTCGGGCTCAACTCGGCGCGGCCGTTCCGGCATCAGGGCGGAGCGCTGACCAGCGCGCAGCTCGACCAGGCCGCGGGGCGCCTCGGCGCCGCCGCAGACGGCGCCTTGCGCGTTGCCGTCCTCCACCACCATCTCCTCGGCGCGCCATGGCGGGCGGCCCGCAAGCGTCCCGTCTCGCGACGCAACCACGTCCTCCAGGCGCTCGTCGACGCGGGCGCCGACCTGATCCTCGCCGGGCACATCCACCAGGCCGCAGTGAGCGAGCGGCACGAGTTCGAGGCCGTCGGCGACGAGGCGCGCACTGCGGTCATCGCGATCGCTCCCGGGTTGGGCCAGCCTCGGCCACGCCGGCTCGGCGAGGCGCGCGGGCTCCACCTCCATGAGGCCGACGGCGAGGCGATCGTCGTCCGCACCTACCGCTGGTCGGGAGGCGACTGGACGCTCGGCGCCGAGCGCCGCTTCGCGCGCTAGCGCGGCGGGAGCTGTTTTGCGCCGGGCCCGGTGAGCGGCCTGTGCTGGACGAAGCGCCGGTGGAGGTAAAGCAGCAGCGTCGCGGCGAGGATCGAGACGATGATCCCGCCGGCGTGGCCGAGGACGAGCCACGACAGGAACCCGCCGACGAACGAGCCGGCAAGACCGAGACCGATCGTGGCGAGGATCCCCATCGGGTCAGGCCCAGGCAGCGCCAGCCGTGCGAGCGCACCGACGATCAGTCCCGAAACGGCGAGCGCGAGGATGAACCACAGCACCTCGTGCCCCCTATGCCCGAAGGCTCTCGAGCAGGCGCGTTCGCGCGGACGTGTACTCGTCGTCGTCGAGAACTCCCGTGTCGTGCAGTTCCTCCAGCAGTCCGAGGTAGTGGGCCGGGTTCTCCGTGGGCTCCCCGGCATCGGCGCCGGGGACGACGGCAAGCGGCGGCCGCATCTGCTCCGGCGGCCGGCGTTCGCCATAGCCGTGGATGCCGATCTGATCCGGGTCGATGCCCGCGCGCTTCAGCCGCTCGCGGTACGCGTCGACGCCGAAGCCTCGCTCGGGAAAGCGGAACGCCTCCTCGCCCCAGAGCGCGCGCTTCTGGACGAAACGCCGGTAGATCACGACGAGGCCGACCGCCGCTGCGAAGCTCGCGATCGGAGCCCAGGAGGCGGCGTGCTTGCCGATGGCGCCATAGACGATTCCGTAGCCGATCGCGCTGCCGCCGAGGCCGATCAGGATGGTCAGCCAGGGAGGCATGGGATCGGGACCGGGCAGCGCAAAGCGGGCGAGCGCCCCGATGATGAACGCCGTGAAGAGGGCGCCGATGACAGCCCCGACCATGTGCGGAGCGTAGCGTGAGGCGACGAGGGGCTTCTACGCCGCGGTCTGTTCGAGCGCCTGGAGCTCGCGCCGCAGGTCCTTCACCTCGTCCCGCAGCTTCGCCGCGTACTCGAACCGCAGCTCTTCCGCCGCGAGGTACATCTCCTCCTCCAGCGTGACGACGAGCTTCTCGAGCTCCTCGCGGGACATGCCCTCGACCTTCGTCGCACCGCGGCGCCGACTGGTCGGGACGTGCGGCGACTCGAGCTGGAGCAGCTCGGCGATGTCGGAGACGCCCTTCGTGATCGTCTCCGGCACGATCCCGTGCTCTTCGTTGTACGCGAGCTGGATGGCGCGGCGCCGGTTCGTCTCGTCGAGCGCCTCCTTGATCGCCTCCGTCTGCTTGTCGGCGTACATCAGGACCTTGCCGTTGACGTTCCGGGCGGCGCGACCGATCGTCTGGATCAGGCTCGTCCGCCCGCGGAGGAAGCCCTCCTTGTCGGCGTCGAGGATCGCGACGAGCGACACCTCCGGGAGGTCGAGACCCTCGCGCAGGAGGTTGACGCCGACGAGGACGTCGAACTCGCCGAGCCGCAGCTCGCGGATGATCTGGATCCGCTCGAGCGTGTCGATCTCGGAGTGGAGGTAACGCGCCTTGACCCCCGACTCGAGTAGGTAGTCCGTCAGGTCCTCGGCCATCTTCTTCGTCAGCGTCGTGACGAGGACGCGCTCGCCCACCGCCTCGCGCGCGCGGATCTCGCCCAGCAGGTTGTCGATCTGGTTCCTGGTCGGCCGAAGCTCGACGTCGGGATCGACGAGACCCGTCGGACGGATCAGCTGCTCGGCGACGACCTTCGAGTTGCGGAGCTCGAACGACCCCGGCGTCGCGGAGACGAACACGAGCTGCGGCACCTTGCGCAGGAACTCGTCGAACCGCAGCGGCCGGTTGTCGAGCGCCGACGGCAGCCGGAAGCCGAAGTCGACGAGCGTCTGCTTGCGTGAGCGGTCGCCCTCGTACATGCCGCCGAGCTGGGGCACGGTCTGGTGCGACTCGTCGACGAAGACCACGAAATCGTCAGCGAAGTAGTCGAGCAGCGTGAACGGGTGCGTCCCGGCAGCACGGCCCTCGAGGATGCGCGAGTAGTTCTCGATCCCGTTGCAGAAGCCGAGCTCCTTCAGCATCTCGAGGTCGTACTCGGTGCGCTGCCGGATCCGGTGCGCCTCGAGCAGCTTCCCCTCCTCCTCGAAGAGCGCGACCTGCGCCTCGAGCTCGTCGCGGATCTCGTCCACCGCGCGCTCGACCGTGGGCTGCGAGGTGACGTACTCCGTGGCGGGCCAGATCGAGAGGTTGTCGAGCTTCGCCAGCACCTCGCCCGTGAGCGGGTCGAAGTGCGTCATCCCCTCGATCTCGTCGCCGAAGAAGGAGATGCGGTAGGCCGTCTCCTGGTTCGCCGGCTGCACCTCGACCACGTCGCCCTTGACCCGGAAGCGACCGCGGCCGAGCATCGTGTCGTTGCGAACGTACTGCGAGTCGATCAACTTCCGCAGCAACAGGTCGCGGTCGTGCTCGGCCCCGACCTCGACGTAGATCATCCGCTCGCGCCACTCCTCCGGCGAGCCGAGCCCGTAGATGCAGGAGACCGACGCGACCACGACGACGTCGCGGCGCGTGAAGAGCGACGACGTCGCGGATAGCCGCAGCCGTGCGATGTCGTCGTTGCGGGAGGAGTCCTTCTCGATGTAGAGGTCGGCCTGCGGGACGTACGCCTCGGGCTGGTAGTAGTCGTAGTAGGAGACGAAGTACTCGACGGCGTTGTGGGGGAAGAACTCCCGGAACTCGTTGCAGAGCTGCGC
>DASQCM010000071.1:0-8193 GCA_035634675.1 Gaiellaceae bacterium | reverse complement strand
CCGCGCTGCGTTGCGAGGACGTTCATCTCCCACGGGTCGTCGTGCAACTCGACGCCCGCGGCGGCGGCGACCGCCTTCCCTTCGTCGACGAGGTCGCGTACGAGGTAGCCGAGGTCGGAGAGCTGCTCGGTCTGCGCGAAGTGGAAGTCGTGCGGGAGCCCGGTGAGCGCGGCGACGCCGTTCACCGTCGCGTTGAAGATCAGCTTCGACCACTGCGCCGGTCGCAGGTCGGGGAAGGCCTCCGCCTTCAGCCCGCCCTCCTCGATCAGCCGCGCAACGCGGCGCGCGTCCTCCTCCGTCGTGCCGCGGTAGGGCCCAATCCAGGTGGCGGTGTCGAGGACGTACTCGACGTGCGCGTCGCCGTGACGGGTGCCGCTCATGAACGTCACGGCCGACAGGAGCGGCCACTCGCCGTGCGCGGCCACGACGTCCTCCGCCCCGAGCCCGTTCTGGATCGTCATCACGGTCGCGCGCGCAAGCGACCCCTCGAGCCGAGCCGCGAGAGGCTCGAGGTCGGTGCCCTTGCAGGCGAGGATCGCGAGCTCGGCGTCCGCCGGGAGCCCGCGCGGATCCGCGGTCGCGTCGAGCTCAGCCGTGAAGTCGCTGCGCCCGGAGACGCGGAGGCCCTGCTCACGCAGCGCGGCCGCGTGCTCCTCCCGCCGCGTGAGCACCGTCACGTCGGCGACGCGCGAGAGATGGGCAGCGAGCAGCGAGCCGATCGAGCCGGCACCGGCGACGACGACCTTCGTCACGCCTCGACCGCGACCGCTCCGGTCTCGCGCTGGATCACCGGGATGACGTGGTCGGCGAACAACTCCTGCGCCTTGATCGCCTTCCAGTGCGCGACGCCGCCAGGGTTCGTGGTGATCGCGATCTCGGTCAGCCCCTCACAGACCTCGATCGTCTCGCGGATCCGCTGGATCACGTCCTCCGGCGTCCCGACCCAGACGATGTCGCCGGCGATCATCTCGTCGTACGGCGTCGCGGCGAGCTTCTCCATGATCCCGGCCGCGTAGAAGCCGTAGCCGGCGGCGTTGAGCGCGTCGACGGGCGGCACCGGGTACTCCGTCAGCGGCGACGCATTGCCCTCGAGAAAGCCGCGCATGTGCCGTTCCGCCTCGCGCCGCGCGAGGTCGGCGTCGTCGTCGATGTAGCAGGCGTGGATCCAGATGATGTCCGGCGTCGTCCCGTACTCTGCGCACTTGGCGCGATAGAGGTCGAGCTGGTCCTTGAGCGCCGCGTACGGCAGGAGCGGCGGCACCGCAACCGCCCAGCCGTGCTTCGCCGCGAGGTCATACGTCGCATCCGAGGTGCCGCCGAGGACGACCCGGAACTTGTGGCCGCTGAACGGGATGACCTGGCTGTCGTCCACGTTCCAGTACTCCCCGTGGTGGGTCACGACGTCGTTGTGCAGCGCCTGGACGAAGAGGTCGAGCGCCTCCTCGTAGCGCGGCCGCGAGGTCTCGTCGAGCGGCATGCCGGCGGGCAGCGGGATCCAGCCGTGGCCGCGGCCGACGCCGAACTCGTACCGGCCTCCGGTAAGGAGCGAGAACTCGTGCACCATGGCCGCGAGGACGAGCGGGTTGTGGTACGGGAGGACGTGGAGCATCGTCCGGAAGTTGATCCGGCGCGTCCGCGCGGCGGCCATCCCGAACAGCCCGAACGGGTTCGCCGACGCCGAGAACTTCGGGAAGAAGAAGTGCTCGATCGCGGCGTACGCGTCGTAGCCGAGCCGGTCGGCGTTCTCGATCTGCTCGAGCACTTCGCCGTAGAGCCGGTCGTACGGCTTGCCCGGCCAGCTCTGCACCTCGGTGTAGATGCTGAACCTCATGTCGTAACCCTCGCTTTCTCGAGATCGGCCACGGGGCGCCGCCGCCGTGGCAGGGAGAACTCGCGGCCGCCGGTGATGCCGGACGGGCGGACGATGAGCACCACTGCCATCACCACGCCGAGCACGATCTCGGCCGTCCCGGACGGGACCTTCAGGTGCCAGCCGAACACGTCGACGGTGTTCGTCGCGGCCGAGAAGAAGGAGTAGATCCCGTTCAGCGCGAGCGTGCCGACGACGGCACCGAGCAGGCTCCCGGAGCCGCCGACGACGAGCATCGCGAGCGTGATGAAAGTGAGATCGAGATACAGGTTGCCCACCTGGAGCGGCAGCTCGTGCACGTAGATGCCGCCCGCGAAGCCGGCGAGCGCTCCGGAGAGCGTGAAGGCCAACAGCCGCGACCGGTAGGTCGAGATCCCGACCGCCGCTGCCGCCGCATGATCCTCGCGCGTCGCGCGCAGCATCCGGCCGAACCGGGTGCGCTGGTAGACGTATGCGACGACGACGCAGATGAGGCCCGCGACGGCCGCCTGCCAGATGCCCGTGGTCTGCGGCACCGACGAGAACGCATTCAGGCCCGGGCCGATCGACTGCTCGTAGGTGAGGACGTTGTACGTGATCCCGAGCACGGCGAAGGTCGCGATCCCGGCGGCCAGGCCCGACAGGCGCATCAGCGCCAGCCCGACGGCAAGGGCGAAAGCGGCACCGACTCCGGCGGCCAGCGCGAGAGACGCGACGTTGCCGACCTCGTGGGTGAGCAGGAAATGGGAGAGGCCCGGCATCGTGATCTTCTTCTGGCTCTCCGGCACGGTGAGCACCCCCGCCGTCCAGGCGCCGACCGCGACGAAGCTGATCGTCCCGAACGAGAGGACTCCGGAGTTGCCGACGAACACGTAGAGCGCGACCACGATCGAGACCTTGATGAGCGTGTCGAGGAAGTAGGCCTGGAGGTAGCTCGAGACCTCGAAGCTCAGCAGCGCGGTCGCGAGCACGAGCAACGCCGGCGCCAACAGCTCCGGCAGCCGGCGGGCCTGGTTCATACCCGCTCCACCGTCGCGCCCCCGCGGGTGAAGAGCCCGTTCGGCCGGACGAGCAGCACGACGATCACGGCCGCGAAGATGAAGCTCGGCAGGTACTGGCTCTGGTCAGACGGGAGAATCCCGCCGAGGAGCCCGAAGGCGAAGCCGATCGTGAAGCCGCCGAGCGTGGCGGGGATCGGCCGATTGAGGCCGCCGAGGACGACGCCCATCAGCACGTAGATCGTCTCCGGCAGGGCCCACGTGCTCGAGATCTGGGGCTGCTCGACACTGAGCATCACCGCGGCCGTCGCGGCGAGCAGCCCGGAGAGGATGACCGCGCCGCCGATCACGCGGTTCGCGCGGACGCCGAGGATCCGCGCGGTCCGGAAGTCCATCGAGGCCGCCCGCATCTGCAGCCCGAGCCGCGTCCGCGTGAGCAGAAGCTGGAGCAGGACGAGGCAGCCGGCCGCGGTGGCGGTCGCGATGATCGCGATCTTGCGGATCTCGGCGCCGTGGATGTCCCACGGCGCTTGCCACACCCCGAGCGACCCGGCGGTCTTGCCGTACGTGCCCCACGCGACGAGAGCGATGTTCTGGAGGACGAACGCGACGGCGAAGGTCGCGACGAGCATCACCGCGGGCGAGTGCGTGCGCAGCGGCCGGAATACCAGATGGTCCATCAAGACCGAGAGGGCCAGCACGACGCCGAAGCAGAAGAGAATCGAGAGCCAGTTCGGCAGCCCCCACTGGTCTCCGTATGCGAGCGCGAAGGCCCCGGCCATCATCAGCTGCCCGTAGGCGAAGTTGACGAGCCGGAGCACGCCGAAGACCAGACCGATCCCGACCGCCATCAATGCGTAGATGCCGCCGAGCGCGAGCGCGTCGGCGAACGTCGGCCACGTGAGGTTGAGGAAGGCGAGGGTCATGCGAGGTAAGCGGCGACGAGCCGGTCGGTGTCTCCCGCGTCGTCGGGGCCGAGGGTGAGACGGAGCTCGCCGTTCGCGAGCACGTAAGACGCGTCGGCGAGCGCGACCGTACGCTGCGCGCGCTGCTCGACGAGGAGCACAGCGAGGCCCGCGTCCCTGATCTGGGTCAACGCCTCGAAGACGAGGTCCACGATCTTCGGGGCGAGCCCGAGCGAGGGCTCGTCGAGGAGCAGGACGTCCGGGTCGGAGGCGAGTGCACGGCCGATCGCGAGCTGCTGCTGCTGTCCGCCCGACAACGCGCCGGCGTGCCGCGAACGGAACTCGCGCAGCGTCGGGAACAGCTCGTAGGCGCGCTCGAGGCCGCCGCCGTTGCGCTGCTTCGGACGGGCGGAGAGGCCGAGGCGGAGGTTCTCCTCAACCGTCAGCTCGCCGAAGATCCGCCGTCCTTCGGGGACGAGCGCGACCCCGCGCCGCGCCACGTCCTCGGGCTGCCGCCCCACGATCGACCTTCCATCCAGGCGAACATCGCCGCCGACCACGGGCGCCGCTCCCATGATCGCGTGCAGCGTCGAAGACTTCCCGGCGCCGTTCGGCCCGATCAGGCCGATGATCTGGCCGGGCTTGACCTCGAGCGAGAGCCCGCGCACGGCGTCTACTGCGCCGTAACGGACCGAGAGCTTCTCGACGGCGAGCGCGGTCATTCCGCGTCCTCGGCCGCCGCGCTCTCGCCGAGATAGGCCGCAGCGACCCCGAGGTCGGCGCGGATCTCGTCTGGCGTCCCCTCGGCGAGCGTCGCGCCCTGGTCGAGCACGTGGATGCGCTCGCAGACCTCGAGCACGAGGGCGACGTTGTGATCGACGAGCAGCACTCCTGCGCCTCGCTCGCGCACGGTGTTGACCGCCATCGCGAAGCGCGGCACCTCCGCCTCGGGCAGTCCCGCGGCCGGCTCGTCCATCAGGACGTAGCGCGGCTCCGTTGCCAGGGCCCGCGCGACGCCGAGCCGGCGTTCGTCGCCGTGCGACAGGTCCGATGCGGGACGATCCGCGTGCTCGGCGAGACCTAGGAGCCCGAGCAGCTCGTCCGTCCGGCGCGTGGCCGCCCGGCCCGAGGCACCCACTCCAAGCGCGGAGACCTCGACGTTCTCCCGCACGGTCAAGCCCGGAAAGGCATGGGTGTGCTGAAAAGTGCGCGAGAGCCCGTGCCGGCCGCGCCGATGCGCCGACCAGCGCGTCACGTCGCGTTCCTCGAGCATGACGTGTCCGTGGTTCGGCCGGTCGAAGCCGCTGAGGACGTTGACGAGAGTCGACTTCCCGGCACCGTTCGGACCGATCAGGCCGAGCACCTCTCCCTGGCGTAGCTCGAGCGAGACCTCCCTCAGCGCCTCGACTCCGGCGAACGAGCGGGAGACGGAGGAGGCCCGGAGCGATGCCCCGGGCCCCGCCGTCTGTTGCTGTGTGACTTCCGTCAAGCCCTACGAGTCCGGGCTGTTCGGAACCTTCTTCGCGCGGATCAGACCCTTCTCGATCGGCACGTTGTTGTTGATCTCGATCACGCGATACTGGCGACCGAAGACCGTGTGCAGCTTCTTCGAGAAGCTGACGTTCCCGGAGAGCGTCGGGACGTTGTGAAAGTTCTGCATCACCGCCGCGAGCTTCGAGCCGACCAGCGAGCCGTTGGCCCGCTTGATCGCCGTGACGAGACCGTCGATCGCGGCCGGGCCGGCGACGAAGCCGCCCGTCGAGGCCTTGATCTGCTTCGCGAGCGCGTTCACCCTCGAGTTCGGATCGTGGCCGAAGGCGTTCGCGTACGTCACAAACCAGTAGTTCGTGACCTTCGGATTGAGGCCGGCGACCCAGTACGTCCCGTCACCGGCCCACGAGTTGAGAATCGGCGTCTTGTTCCCGGCCGTCCGCATGCCTGTGATGAACGGACCGAGCGACTTGTAGGCGCCCGCGGTGACCGTGACGACGACGTCGGCCTTGTGAGCATTGATCCCCGTCACGGCGTTGCCGACGTTGGTGCCGCCGAAGGCCCCGTCCTGGTACGTGGTCTCGTAGTTGATCTTGCCGCCGAGCTGCTTGAACCGCGCCTTGAACGCGGTCACGACCGCCTTGAAGTAGACGATCACGGTGTCGGTGGCTAGGTCGGCCGTCCTCCAGCCCTTGTTCCAGGCGAGCTGGGCCATGGCCGAGCCCTCGTCCTGGGCGACGTTGCCGAAGCTGAAGGCGAGCTTGCCCTTGCTGCCGAAGCGCTTCGGCCCCATCTGGTCGGTGCCGATGCACGGTGCGATCGTGAGCAGGCCCTTGTTGATCGCCGGCTGCACCGCAGGAGCGGCGAGATCGACATCGCACGTGGTGAACATGATCTTTGCGCCCTCGCCGATCAGCTTGTTGGCGCACGCCGTCGCCGCGGCATTGCCGTTGGGCTGATGCGCGGTGCACTGCAGCAGCTTGATCTTCCGCCCGTCGACCCCCTTCTTGTTGACCTTGTTGATCTCGAGCTGCGCCGCGGCGAGCGCGGGCAAGTCGAATGGTCCCATGGCACCAGACGAGTCGTCGTGAACCCAGCCGATGACGATCGGCCCCTTCTTGGCCGCAGAATGGGTACGGGCCGCCGCGGTCGCCGCGAGCACGAGCGCCGCACCCACGACGATCACGAGCGCCCAGCGCGCCCGGTTTCCTACCTTCATGTGTCTCCTCTCTGGCCCACGGCTTCCGCCGTGACCCTCCTTTTCGACCAGCACTGGGCGAACGCGTCCCGTCCGCGGCGCGCGAGCTCGGCAGCGTCGACATCCCAGAGCGAGTCGGGATACGCGCTACCGAAGGCGCCGTTGTCCGAGAAGATCTCGAGGTCGTAGAACCCGTTCCAGCCCACCTCTTCTAAGACGCCGAGGATGGCGGGCAAGTCTGCTGCGCCGTCGCCGGGGAGCACGCGATCGGCCCAGCCGCGCGTCGGCTCACGCCAGTCGTTCACGTGGACGCCGGCGATGAGGTGCGCGTGGCGGGGGATCGCGTCGAGCACGTCTGCGGAGTTCCATAGGTGCCAGACGTCGAACTGGATTCCGACGGCGTCGCTACCGACCTCCTGGATCAGCTCCGCCGCCTCGTCGAGGGTGTTGATCAGCGACCAGTCCTCGGTTCCCTCGCGCTGGAAGGGCTCGAGCGCGAGGCAGATACCGGCGCGTTCGGCCTCGCCGGCCACGGTGCGGAGCCCGTCGACGGCGATCGCCCGCGCCTCGCTCGGATCGCGGTCGCCTGCGGGGCCCGTGAAAACGAGCACCGCTGCGGGCTTGAAGGCCGCCAGCCGGTGGACCGAGGCGCAGAGCGAGGCGATCCGCTGCTGCGGCTCCCCGGGGCCGGACAGGAGCGGCAGTGGCAGGATCGAGGGCACGGCCGGGACCGCGGTCGCCGAGCCGAGCCCGCTCGCTGCGAGCTGCTCAAGCGCCTCGGTGTCCGAGCCGTCGGCGAGCTTGAGCTCCCAGACGCCGATCCCGTCGGCGCCCGCGGCGGCGTACGCGCGCACGTCGTCGGCGAAGCTCGAGGCGAGCGTGCTCACCTGCGAGATCGAGAAGTGCGGTAGTTGCTGCGTGCCCTCCGACAAGCGTGAATGGATGGTGTCACGGGAAGCGCCGTCTGATCAAGCAGTGCGGCGCCCCGTGAGGGAGCGAGCCCGCGCGACCGCGCGCTGCGTGAGCGGCGGCTCGAGGAGCTTGTGCGCGACGAGCGTCCCCGAGCCGGCGCCGAGGCCGGGCCCTGGCCACGTGCTCGCGCCGATCTGCCAGAGCCGCTCGACCGGCGTCGTGTGGCCAGGGCTGCGGCCGAACGGGCGCCAGAGGAAGTTCTGGTCGAGCGCGAGCGAGCCGCCGTAGGGGTCGCCGTGGCGGAAATTGACGTTCGCGCGCTGTAGATCATGGGGGCCGAGCGCGACACGCTTGAGAGTCGAAGACTCGAGGTTGGGAATGTGCCGCGCGAGGCGCGCCTGGATCCGATCGGCATAGCGCTCGCGCAGCTCGTCCGTCCACTCGCCGCGGCCGGCGTCGAGCTCGCCGGCGGCGTCTCCCTTGATCCGCCACGGCAGCTCCTGGAGCTGGATCCAGAGGAGGCCGCGTCCGTCCGGAGCCCGCGAGGGGTCGACAGTGAGCGGCTGACCGACGACGACGGTCGCCTCGGCGGGGAGCAGTCCGCGCTCGGCCTCGTTGACGGCGCGCGAGACCCCGTCGAGGCCGGGCGTGACGTGGACGATCGCCGTGCTCGCGAGGCGCTCGTCACCATCCCAGCGAGGCGGCTCGGAGAGCGCGTAGTGGATCTGCATCTCCGCGCGGCCGTAGCGAAAGCGCCGCGCACCCTCCGCGACCGGCGCGGGAACGTCGGCGTCCGCCAGGAGGCGCTCGTCACCATCCCAGCGAGGCGGCTCGGAGAGC
>DASQCM010000070.1:0-10712 GCA_035634675.1 Gaiellaceae bacterium | reverse complement strand
GGTGCGCTCGTCACGCTCGCCCTGATCGCGGCGTTCGCGCTCGTCACCGGCATCACCGAGCTGATCGTCGCAATCGGCGGCAAGCGATTGGCCGAGTACGACCTCAAGCGGATGTTTGCTCCGGCGAAGCCGCAGCCGTCTCACTGACATCCACAGGAGCGGGGAAGGGGCGACTTTGCATCCTTCCCCGCTTCTACGAGCGCCGGACCCGGGTGGAGTGAGTAGCGGTTTCGCGCAAGGGCTCGGTGGCATCGCCGACGCCCCGCTTCGCCGGCAGGTACATCATCCAGATGTGCGTTCGTTCCTCTTCGTCTCGTCTTTCGATCCGGACGCGGCACGCCGTGCGGTGCTCGCGTCGCCGCTCGATCCCGACCTTGTCGTGATCAGCCCGTCGGGGGCAGCCCGGGAAACTGCGGGCTATGCGGTCGCCGGCCGCTGGGTCTTCACGGTCGTCGAGCCCCTCTTCGCCGCGCGTCGGTTCGCCGAGAGCGGCTTCGACGTCGTGGCCCGGTTCGCCCAGGCGTTGCGGGGGCTCCCCGCCTACGAGGCGCGGGCGCCTCTCGTCGTCGTCGACGGGCTCGACGTGCTCGGCGCGAGCGTCTTCACGCTCAACCAGGCCCGGCTCATGCGTTCCGCCGACGATCTCGAGCGAGCACTGCCGGTGCCATGAGCTCGAACATCCTCCTCTTTCTCGGCACCTTTCTCGCGAGCGCCGTCGAGGCGGTCGAGGCCCTGACGATCGTGCTGGCCGTAGGGGTCGTTCGCGGCTGGCGCTCCACGCTTCTGGGGGTGGCGGCCGCGTCGGTCGTGCTCGCGGCGATCATCGCTGCACTCGGCCCGGCGCTGCAACGGATCCCGATCTCGACACTCCGGCTCGTCGTCGGAGCGCTGCTCCTGACCTTCGGTCTGCAGTGGCTGCGCAAGGCAATTCTCCGAGCGGGCGGCTACAAGCCGCTCCACGACGAGGCGGCCGCGTTTGCGAGCGGTCGCGCAGAGGCGGGCTCAGCGGCTACCCCGGCCGGACGGACGGATTGGTATTCGTTCACCGTCGCCTTCAAGGGCGTCCTGCTCGAAGGCCTCGAGGTTGCGTTCATCGTCATCGGCTTCGGGAGCGCGCAGGGCAAGCTCGGTCTCGCGATCGGAGCCGCTGCAGCTGCCGTTGTCGTCGTCGTCGCGGTCGGGCTCGTCGTGCGCGGGCCGCTCGAGCGCGTCCCGGAGAACACGCTGAAGTTCGTCGTCGGCGTGCTGCTGACGAGCTTCGGCATCTTCTGGGGCGGCGAGGGCGCCGGTGTCGAGTGGCCCGGCTCGGACGCCGCGATCCTTGCCGCTGTCGCCCTGGTGGGAATTCTCTCTGTCGCTCTCACGCAAGCCCTTCGGCGTAGGCGGCAGGCAGCGAGTCCTGCGGAGGTGCGGGCGTGAAATACGTCGTGGCATTCGGCCGCTTCTGGTGGAACTTCATCGTCGGCGACGACTGGCGGGTTGCCGCCGGGTTGGCGGTCGCCTTCGCCGGCACGTGGACGCTCACCCACCACGGGGTCAACGCCTGGTGGCTGCTTCCGATTGCGGTTGTGCTCCTGCTCGTCGGCTCCGTCCTTCGAGAAGCGCGCAGTGGTGGTGCCTGAGCATGCGGTGGAAGAAGAACGCCATGCCCGTGCTCGTGAACCCGGCGCTGATCGAGCATGCGAAGCGGCGTCAAGCCAGCATCGAGAATCGCATCGCCGACCGCATCACAGCCTTCAGCGGCTCGATGCAATTCGTGTATCTCCACATCATCTGGTTCGCATCCTGGATCGGGTTCGGAGTCGAGTCCTATCCGTACGGGCTGTTGACGATGATCGTCTCGCTCGAGGCGATCTTCCTCTCGACCTTCGTGATGATCAGCCAGAACCGCGCGGACGAGAAACGCGAGGTGCTGGCGAACCAGCAGTGGGAGACGGTGCAGGACGAGGACAAGCAGAACGACGAGCTGCTCCATCTCTCGCACCAGATCCTCGACTTGACGAAGGCCGTCCACTCATCGATGGTTCCCGGCAAGAACGGCGGAACGGCAGACCGGGGCGGGTCCACGGTCAAGTGAGGCTGCGGGTTCGGCGTAGACGCTCCGGGGGATCCACCGACGCCTCGTCAGCCGCCGATCAGGAATGATCCGAAAAGTGGACGGCCCGCCGATTCTCATCTGCTACGACGGCTCCGCCGACGCGGCCAGGGGGATCGAGGCCGCCGCCGCGCTGTTCGGTGCGGGGCGCGCCGTCGTTCTCAACGTCGCCGTGCCGCTGACTGCCGCCGAGAGCGTGGCGGTCGTCTCGCCGGTCGCCCCCGCTGCGGCGTTCGAACAGGTCAATACGGACGAGGCCGACACGGTGGCGGCTCGGGGCGCCGAGCTCGCCCGGGCCTCCGGCTTCCAGGCCGAGGCTCGGACCATCCTCGAGACTCCGACCTGGCAGGCAGTGGTCGACGTGGCGAACGAGGTGGACGCGGCCGCGATCGTGATCGGCTCCCGCGGGCTGGACCAGCTGCACGAGGCCTTCGAGGGGAGCCTGTCGCACCAGGTCACCGCCCACGCCGGGCGGCCGGTGCTGGTCGTGCCGCCCCCGCATAACGAGCGGTAGCTCGACCGGCCAGGATCGCTTCCCAAGACATCAGCTCGAGCGCCGCGCTGCTCGGTCGCTGCGCCGGCGAGAGCGCCAAGCGGGGCGGGCGGCCGGAGGGGAGGTGCCGCTCGCCCCGCTTGGAGGGAGGCTCAGTACGCGACCGTCAGGTCGTCCTGCACTGAGGTGACGCCCGGTGCCGCCCAGGCGGCGCCGATCGCCTCGTCGTGCTCGGCCCAGGAGCTGACCGTGCCCTGGAGGGTCACGGAGCCGTTGCTGGTCGAGATGTCGAGGTCCTTGGCGTCGAGCGCGGCATTCCGCTTGAACGCCTTCTTGATCGACTCCTTCACGTCGCTGCGGTCCGGCGTCGGGTACTGGAGGTCGATCTCGTCGACGACGTCGAGCGTGCCGACGATGTTCGAGGCGACGAACTCCGCCTCGTCGCGCTGGTATTGCCAGTTGGCAGTGCCGGTGAGCGTGACGAGGCCGTCGTCGACCTTCGCGTCGACGGTGCTCGGGACGAGGCTGTCCAGCATCAGCGCCTGGAGGACGTCGCCGCGAACCTCGGCGTCGCCGCGCTTCGCGTCGTTCATCAGTCTCACCTGTAGGTCGTTGTCGACCGAGATCACGCCGTAAACGCGCTCGGCGGCCTTCTTCGCCTCGAGCTTCTCCCGCAGGCTGCCGACGGTTCCGCGCAGCGTGATCGTCCCGTCGTCTGCCGACACTGCGATCGCGGTGTTGTCGACCTTCGGGTCCCAGAAGAGCTCGTCGCTGACGTCCGCGACGAGGTCGGTGTCCGAGGACATTGCGTACTCCTTTCGGTGGGTCATTGGACTCCTGGATCGTCCGCCGCGGGGCCGTGTCGCCGCATCCGGGTTGCCGCTGAACCGCTGCGGAGAGGACGAAGCCGCACGCAGGACCACCTGCTAGCCCTCCCGCATGGACGGGGTCATCCGGGCGCGAGAAGGGGCGCTGGTGGGCTGTCGCAGCCCGTCTCCCGAGCGCAGGATTGGTGGCGTAACGAAGTCCAGTGAAGGGATCGCGCCATGTCCGAGTCGACCGAAGAAGTCTGGAGGACCGAGTTGATGTCGCGGGAGAGCAGCGGCATCACGGTGAGGATGCTGTGGAGCCGCGCGACGAATCTCGTGACGATCGCCGTCGATGACGCCGCGAGCGGCGACTACTTCGAGCTCGTCCTCGACGAGGACGCGTCCGCGCTCGAGGTCTTCCACCACCCATTTGCGCACGCCGCCGAGAGAGGCCTCGAGTTCCGCACCCGACGGCCGGAGCCGGTCGTGCTGCCCGAGGCCGCCTGAGCGAGATCGAGAGGAGCGACGACATGTCCGATTACGACCTCGAGCGGTCGATCACGGAAGAGCTGCAGTGGGACCCCAAGCTCGACAGCAAGGCGATCGCCGTCTCCTCGTACTACGGCGAGGTGACTCTGCGCGGCACGGTCGGAAGCTTTCGCGAGAAGCGAGACGCCGGCACTGCGGCCCGGCGAGTGCACGGAGTGAGGAGCGTGGCCAACCAGCTCAACGTGCGGCCGCTCACCCGTCACGGCCGCAGCGACGCCGATCTACGGGGCGCGGTCCTGCGCGCGCTCCACTACGACAGCCTGATCCCGGACACGATCGACGCCGCCGTGGACGACGGCTGGGTCACGCTGACCGGGACCGCGGAATGGCAGTACCAGCGCGACGAGGCCTCGTACGTCGCCGGCAACGTCCCCGGTGTGTTCGGGGTGAACGACGAGGTCGACCTCACGCACGCGGAACCGTACGTCGGCGGCGTCGACGAGGCGATCCGCAAGGCTTTCGCCCGCAACGCCAAGATCGAAGCCGGTGACGTCTCGGTCGACGCCAACGGCGGAACCGTCGTCCTCACCGGAGAAGTGCGCTCCTGGGTCGCGCACGACGAGGCTCTCGCGGCCGCGTGGGCCGCGCCGGGCGTCACGCGCGTCGACGACTTCATCGAGGTCGACTACTGAGCGAAAAGCCGCAACCGTTCGGCTCGGCTGCCGATGTCGGTGCCGGCCCATTCCGTCACGATCGCTTCATGAACGGAGGACGAATCTGATGCAGCTCACACTTGCACAGGCGATCGCCTGGATTGCGACCCTGGGAGGCGCGTGGGCGATCGTCCGCGCCGGCACCGCCAAGGGCGTGCTCAGGGCGAAGTCGCCCATCCGCTGTGCGGCGTGCGGCCGGGAAAGGGTCCGCGGCCGCTGTCCCTGCACCAACGACTCGGCGTGACCCGTTGACTCCCGGCGTCTCGCAGGTTCTCGTGGGTCTGGTGATCGGCTACGGCGTCGCCGGCGCCCTTTCCGTGCTCCTCGCGGCCCGGAAGATGCTGGCCCGAGGCAGCTCGGGCGATGTCTCAAGGGGCTTCCTCAGCGCGTACGTGGGCGGTTATGCGATCTGGTTGCTCTACGGGGTGAGCCTGAGGAACGCGCCGATCATCCTCGTCGACTCCGTCGGGCTGGCGTGCGGAGCGGCCACGCTGGCCGTCGCCCTGAGGCTGCGCGGCGGCGACCGCCTCGCGGCGAGCGCTGAATGAAGAAGCGGGAGGAACTCGGGCGCGAGGCGCCGATGGTGATCAATCCGCTACGGCTGGCGCGGTTGGTGCGTGACGTAGCGCGTCAACTGCGGGCCGGTCGTCGCAAGAGGTCCTCTCGGTGATGGTTGACCTCGACGCCGAGCATCGGGACACCGTCGAGCAGATCTTCGCGCGGCGTTCGAGCCGCAATGTCGAGTGGCGGCGAGTCCGGTCACTGCTCGACGCGGTCGCGACGGTGACCGAAGAGGACAATGGCAAGCTCCGAGTCTCGCTCGGCGGCGAGACCGAGGTGCTGATGCCGCCTCACGGCAAGGACGTCGACGCGCAGATGCTCGTCGACCTTCGTCGTATGCTGAGCCGCGCGGGCATCCCGCCGTCCAGCGAATGACAGAGCTCCTCTATCGCGAGCGCCTCGCCCACGGTGACGCAGCCGGCCTGCTCGTCCTCCACCATGGCCGCGGCGCCGACGAGCTCGACCTGCTCCCACTCGCGGACGTGCTCGACCCGAAACAGCGCCTGCACGTCGTGACGCCTCGCGCGCCCCTCACCCTTTCCGGCGGCACGGGCTACCACTGGTATCTCGTGCCGAGGGTCGGCCACCCGGATCCCGAGACCTTCCGGGCTGCGTACGACGACCTCGCGCGCTTCCACGACGAGCTCTGGCAGCGCTTCGGGCTCACTCCCGAGCAGACCGTGCTAGGCGGATTCTCGATGGGATCGGTGATGAGCTACTCGCTTGGGTTGGGCCCCGACCGGCCTGCACCCGCCGGCATCCTCGCCTTCTCCGGCTTCATCCCCACCGTGGAGGGGTGGACGCCGCAGATCCCACGGGACACGGCTGTCTTCATCGCGCACGGTCGCACCGACCCGATCATGGAGGTCGAGTTCGCACGGACAGCGAGGCTCCTGCTCGAAGGCGGCGGGATGAAGGTCGACTACTTCGAGTCGGACGCCGGCCACACGATCGACCCGGCTGCGATTCAGCGGGCCGCGAGCTGGCTGGAACGGGTCATCTCCCCACAGTCCGCGACGTAGCTCAGTCGCGATCGAGCCACGACTCGACCTCGTCGAGAGTCATGTCGTGTCGATCGTCGACGGGATTGCGCGCCGCGTCGATCAGGGCGTACCCGGAGTCCGAGTGCCGGAGCTCGACCCCCCGCGCGCGGGCCCGGCGCTCCAGGCTCTTCCGCTTGAGTTTCCCGGCCTTGGCGTCGTTGGCTCCACGCCAGTCCTCCTCCGACGACCTGCCGCCGGGCGGCACGACCACGACCTGGCGCGAGTGGGGGATGCCGTCCTCGTCGCGCCGAGCGGGACTCACTCCGATGCCTCAGGCGCGACCTGGGTCTCGGTTTCCGTTTCCGCGGGCCCAGCCTCGGTCTCGGCTTGATCTTCGGTCTCCGGCGAGCCGTCGTCGTTCCCGTTGGCGGGCCAAGGCTCGCCGGCCGCGCGCGCTGCCTTCTTGGCCTGCTTGCGCTCGCGCTTCTCCTTCAACGCGAGCTCGCGGGCTCGCTTCGCCTGCGTTTGTGCCGTCCTGGCCATCCGCCTGCTCCTTTCGGTCGATTGTCGAGTCGCAGCCGCGAGGCCGGCCGAGGCCGCCGCAGCTGCCGACCCGTTGCTAGGCGGACACAGGCGCGACGTTCGTCGCCTGCGGCCCCTTCTCGCCCTGCTCGGGCTCGAACTGCACCTTCGCGTTCTCGGCGAGCGTCTTGTAGCCCTCGCCAGCGATCGCGCTGTGGTGGACGAACAGATCCTCGCCGCCGTCGTCGGGAGTGATGAAGCCATACCCCTTGTCAGCGTTGAACCATTTCACGGTTCCGGTTGCCATAGATGAAACACCTCCTCTGCGACGCAGGAACGGGCAGAGGAGGCGCACCGTGCGCCTCCGGTACTCGCTCAGTTGGTCTACCGAGCGTAGCACTGACAAACCTTATTGGCCTCCGACCCGTCGAAAGGGATGAGATGCGGATACCCCTCCGCCGAGAACCACGGCAGACCACACAACGTAGAGCGGGTCAGTGACCGGCCTCGACCCGACCCTCGCGCCTGGCCCGTTCCAGTTCGACAGCGGGGGAGACGTCGAGATCTCGCGCGAGCTCGCGTCGAGCTGGCGGAGGCTGACCCGCGCCGCCACCTTCGTGGCGCTCCTCACGAGCCCCGCGCTCGTCGCGTTCTTCATGCGGCAGAACCACTGGCCGCTCTGGAAAGCCCTGATCGTCACGCTCGTCATCGTCGGCGCGTTCCGCGGGCTCCTCGACCTGCTGTTCCGGCGGTTCATCCCCTGGCCGAGCCTCTTCGGGCTCGAGAGCCAGCAGCACCGCGAGGAGGACGTGCTCGCGCGAAGGCGCGCCTGGTTCTGGAGCTTCTGGTTCCGTCTCGGCTTTGTCTTCGTGACGATCGTGACCGTCGTCTGGATCTTCCAGGGCGGCACGTGGGTCGAAGCGCTCCAGTCGATCTTTCACGGCATCGGGCACGTCCTCAGCTCGCCGCAGCTCTGGATCCAGGCCGTCTTCGTCTTCTTCCTGTTCTTCGCCAACTTCGCGATCCTGATGGGCCCGTTGCTGCTCATGAACCTCGCGCAAATGCAGGCGTTCGAGCCCGGCGACGCGGAGTGGGGCGTCAAGCTCGACGACGTCCGCGGCCAGGCGGAGGCGAAGGAGGAGGTGCGGCGCGTCGTCACGATCTGGCAGTCGGGCGAGGCGTTCGAGCGCGCCGGCGGCAAGCGCGAGCGCGGGCTCCTCTTCCTCGGGTCCCCCGGCACGGGGAAGACGATGCTCGCCAAGGCGCTCGCGACCGGCTTCAACTCGCCGTTCGTCTCGATGCCCGGGTCGGGCTTCGCCGCGACCTTCATCGGCATCGACGCGATCGTGGTGCGCGTGCTCGCGCGGCGGGCGAAGAAGCTCGCGCGCAAGTGGGGCGGCCAGTGCATCGTCTTCATCGACGAGATCGACGCCGTCGGCATGCGGCGCCAGGCCGTGCAGGGGCAGATGACCGCCCTCGACGCGTACGCCTGGCGGGACGTCAGCGACTTCTCGTTTTACGGCCCCTGGGGAGCGCAGAACCCAAGCGGCGACCTGATCGTCGAGACCCGCCGCTGGCGTGAGCGGCTGTTCGAGCAGCGCTCGCCGTCGCGCTGGACGAACCCGATCGTCGACCGCATCGTCAATCAGTTCCCCGGCGGGATGATGGGGGGCATGGGCCAGGGACAGCTGGCGCTGAACCAGCTGCTCGTGGTGATGGACGGCATCGACAACCCGCCGTTCATGCGCCGGGTGCTGACGAACCGCATCAACACGCTGCTCGACGCCTTCTACATCGTCCCGCGCCGGCTGGGGAAGTACTCCCTGCGGATTCCTCGGGCGCGTCCACGTGGCGAGCAGATCTACTTCATCGGCGCGACCAACGTGCCGATCGACCGGCTCGATCCGGCGCTGACGCGTCCGGGCCGCATGGGCCGTCACGTCCAGTTCCGGACGCCGACGAAGGAAGACCGCAAGGACGTCTTCGACCTGTACCTCGCCAAGGTGGCGCACGACGACGAGCTCGACGCGCCGAAGCGCCGCGACGAGATCGCACGGATCACGAACGGCTACTCGCCCGCGATGATCGACCAGGTCTGCTCGATGGCGCTGACGAACGCCCAGCACGAGGGCAAGATCTCGTTCGGCTGGGACGAGCTCGTCCAGGCGATGACGACCCTCGAATCCGGCACCGCGGTGAACGTCACCTACCCCGAGCACGAGCTCCGGGCCGTCGCGATTCACGAAGCAGGTCATGCCGTCACCGGGCACGTCTACCGCCCCGACCTGGAATCGAGCCGGCTCTCGACCCGCATGCGCGGCGGGTCGCTCGGCCATCACCAGATGTTCGAGCGCGAGGAGCGCTTCAGCCGCTGGCAGCACGAGGAGTTGGGGACGCTCATCCACGTGCTCGGCGCGATGGCGGCCGAGAACGTGTTCTACGGCGAGAACAGCGGCGGGGTCGGCGGCGACCTACAGACCGCGACCGACAGCGCAGCGTGGATGGTCGGCACCGCCGGCATGCGCCCGCTCCGCGTCGAGCTCAACGGCAACGTGCCCGAGGGAGAGGATCCCGACGAGGTGCGCGAGCAGATCATGAAGCGCTTCGAGAAGATCGGCCGCACGCTGATGAACCGCACCCGCGGGAGCGCCGACTTCCACGCGGACCCGATCGCGTCGATCCTCCACGACCCCTTCAAGAACGCCGTCGCCGCCCAGATCCTCGGACAGGCCTACGTGATCGCCTTGAATCTCGTGGTCACGAACAGAGACGCCGTCGACGCGATCGCAGTTCATCTCGCGGAGAAGCGCGAGCTGTACGGTGACGAGCTGGTCGAGCTCCTCGACGCGCAAGGGCTCGTGGCGCCGACGCTGGACTACACGAAGGAGGAGACGTGGCCGAAGATGTAGTCGCAGGCCCGGCCGCGCAGCCGGCGCCCGAACGGCCTGCGGCCGAACGGCCCGCCCAGACTCGCGCCGAGCGTGCGCACGCCTCTGCCTACTACACGCGCTTCTCGCTCGCGTTCACGCTGCTCATCGTGCTCGGCCTGGCCGGCGTCGGTGCCCTCGTCTTCGTGCTGATCAATCCGAGCGGGACGAAGGCGCCGCCGTGGTCGACGTTCAAGCCCAAGGGCTCGACTCTCGCGATGGAGCGGCAGATCGCGACGCAGGTCTCCTCCGAATACAAGGACTCGACCGAAGCTCGGCTCGTCAGCGTCTTTCCCGGCCCGCTCCAGGCGACGCAGTTCGTGCAGGGGAACTCGGGCACGCAGAGCGTCCAGGTCCCGATCTCGGTGGTCGCTGTCCTGGCCGACGCCTCGAAGGGCAAGCACGAGGAGGGCGACTACTCCTTCTTCGACCCCCACTCGACGGTCGGGTACGCGATGTGCGGCATCGGCGACTCCCGGCAGAACTGCGGCGTCGCGAACACGACGGGAGGGAGCCCGGAGGGCCTGCTGCGTCGGGAGGCGCTCGAGCTCGCGCTCTACACCTTGAAATACGTTCCGAACACGGACGCGGTGATCGCCTACCTGCCGCCGCCCGGCAACCCGGGGGTGGCGGCGAAGGCGATTCTCATCTCGCGGAAGGACGTCAAGGCGAACCTCGACCTTCCGCTCAAGCGGACGCTGAAGCCGCAGCAGGTAGTCCTTGGTGGCGGCCTCCCCGACGGCGGGCACGTCGGCGCGCTGACCTCGGCGCGGGTCTACACGTCCAACTACCAGACCTTGCCCAGCGACGGGTCGTCGGCCCTCGTCCTGACGCCCGCAGGCACCGCGGGCTGACTAGTCCGGGGAAGGCGCCGGCGTGACGAGTGTTCAGGGCGAGAGTGACGGTTCGTCGGGTGCCGACAGGCTCAATACGGCGCCCGCCACGGCTGGAGAAGCGCTGATCCGCTCCTCGAGAGTCCGCAGCTGCACCGCGACGTGCGGCTCGGTCGCGTCTCCGGCGAGATCGACGTAGCCGATGATGATCACCTTGCGCGGCCCGACGATCCCCAGCTGGAGATAGGTCACCCGCGCGATCTCCGGCATCTCGAGCAGCTCCCGAA
>DASQCM010000069.1:0-4051 GCA_035634675.1 Gaiellaceae bacterium | reverse complement strand
CGAGGCTGCCGGGCTCCGTGGAGATGACGGCGAGCACGCCGAGCCGCCGGCCACCGGCCTCGAGCGGCACGACGATGAGCGAGCGCGAGTCCATCCGGACCACGTCCTCCTCGCCCTTCCGCGCGACCCGTTCGAGCGGGCGATCGAGCGACTCATGGTGCATCGGTTTGCCGGTGCGGAAGACCTCGACGGCAGGGATGCGACGGTCCCGCGAGACCTGGTAGACGGCGTCGATGCTGTCCACGCGCGCCGAGACGCTCGGATCGACGTGCGCGTGCGCCACGCGGACGAGCTCGGTCTCGTCGTTTCGCGCGAGGTAGACGTGGCAGCCGTCGGCGATGCGGGGCACGACGAGCTGCGGCACTCGGCGAAGCAGCTCCTCGAAGTCGAGCGTCCCGACAAGGCTCTCCGTGGCCTCGAGCAGCAGCGCGAGCCGCGCCCGCGAGCCCTCGGCCTCGGCCTGCGCAGACGCCTCGCGTTGCGCGGCGAGCGTGTCCAACGTGATGTCCCGGGTGACGCTGACGACGAGCTCGACGGTGCCGTCCGGAGCGAAGACCGGTGTCGCGCGTAGCGCGAGCCACCGTTCCCAGTCGCCAGCCCGGGCCCGGACATGGACGACGGCCGAGCTCTCGGTACCCGCCAGCGCCTGGGCGTACGGCAGCTGCTCCGGCGCGACAGGCTCGCCCTCGGGATCGAATACGTCGCAGAGCGAGAAGCGCTCGTCCGGCGAGAGCGCGACCAGCTCGTCGGCGGAGGTAAGACCCACCGCGCGCGCCGCCGCGTCGTTTGCGAACAGGAAGCGGCCATCCCTGCTCGTTGCCGTGATCCCTTCCTCGACCGTGCGTAGCATCGTCGCGAGCTGCTCGCTCGACTCCCGCAGCGCCTGCTGCGCCTGCGTCCGCTCGGTGACCGACGCGAGATGGTTGGCGATCGTCCGCGACAGAAGGAGCTCCCGGTCGCTCCACTCGTGCGGCGCGTTCCGGTAGAGCATGAACTTCCCGAGCAGTCGGCCACCGCGCACCAGGGGGATGAACGCAAGCGCCCCGATGCCCTCCTTGCGGACGGCCCGCTCGATCGCGGGCTCGAAGCCCGCGGCGGCCACGTCGGCGACGAGGACCGGCTCCGGATCCTTCACGCCGGCGGGCCATGGCGAATGCCCCTCGGTGGCCGCCCGGTAGCGGTCGGAGAGCCCGCGCCAGCCGCGGAAGCGCAGCACGCCCTCGTCGTCCGCGAGGAGGACGGAGACGCGCTCCGCGCCAGTGGCCTCAAGCAGCGCGTCGAGCCCGGCCTCGAGCACCTCCTCCAGCGCGCGGGCGCCGGCGACGGCGTCGGCGAAGCGGTAGACGGCGTCCAGGTCGCGAAGACGCGAGCGCAGCTCCTCGCGCTCGCTCACGTCGCGCGCCGTTCCGAGCAGGTAGCGGAGCTTGCCCTCGTGCTCGCGGACCGAAGATCCGTTCACCTCGAACCACGCGAAGCTCCCGCCCTCCCGGCGAAGGCGGATCGTCACAGCGTCGACGTCCTTCCCGGAGGCGACCTCGTTCCAGGCTGCCATCGCCACCTCGACATCGTCGGGATGGACGAGCTCGACGACCTCGACCCCGGCGAGCTTCGCCGGCTTCCACCCGAGCTTCGACCACGAGGGCGACGCGTAGACGATCGCGCCGGTCGGGTCGCAGAGCGTGACGAGGTCGTGCGACCGCTCGACGACGAGCCGGCGGACGACGTCGTCGACGTCCTCAGCGGTTGTCGAAAGCGGCTCCGTTCCGCTGCTCGTCGCTCAGCCCCCCAGTCCGCTCGCCCTGTGCTCGTCGCAGTCTGCACGATCCTTCGGCGGATGGCCAGCTTCGAGCACGACCTCTCGGAGCACTGCGTTCACGGCCTCGGGCGCCTCCATGTTCACCATGTGGCCGACGCCGGGCACCGTGATCTTGCGCGCGCCGGGGATCCCGTCGGCCAGGACGTCGGACATGTCGCGGAAGCACGGGACGTCCCGCTCGGCGACGACGACGGTCGTCGGCGCGGTGATCGTGCCCAGAAGCTCGATGCTGTCCGGGTGCGACGCGTGCGGGTCCGGGCTCGTCCAGTTCACGCCGGAATAGTCGTCGAGCATCTCGGCGAGCCGGCGCGCGACGTCCGGGTTGCGCTTCGCCGGGGCGAAGAAGCCGTGGTCGAACCAGGCCGCCTTCGCGCCGGCGAGATCGCCGGCCTGAAGCGGCTCGCGGATCGCCTGCATGCCCCGCTTGGACTCGGGATCCCACGGCACGCCCTCCAGCAGCGCGTCGAGCAGCACGAGGGCGAGCACCCGCCCGGGCGCGGCAAGCGTCGCCTCGACCGCGGTACGGCCGCCCATCGACATCCCCACGAGCGCCGCCTGCTCGATTCCGAGGTGGTCGAGCAGCAGCCAGAGATCCGCGGCGTGGGAGTACGAGGTGTCGGCATCGCGGGTCGAGCGGCCGAAGCCGCGAGCGTCGTAGCGGACGACCCGCGCGATGTCCGTAAGCGCGGGCACCTGGTCGTCCCACATGCGAGCGTCGAGCGCGTGCCCGTGCACAAGGACGACCGGAACGCCGTCGCCCTCGATCTCGTAATAGAGCTCGCCGCCCGGTACCTGCAGGACCGCCATTCGGGCGATCGTACGGCGAACGAAAGAGGTGGGCCGTGCAGGGATCGAACCTGCGACCTTGGGATTAAGAGTCCCCTGCTCTACCAGCTGAGCTAACGGCCCGAACGGCGGGCCATTGTAGCCTCGTGCGGATGAAGATCCTCTCGGTCGTCGGCAACCGCCCTCAGTTCATCAAGTCCGGTCCGGTCAGCGCCGCCCTGCGTGAGGCCGGAGTCGAGGAGGTCGGCCTCCACACCGGCCAGCACTGGGACCACGACCTCTCGGAGGTCTTCTACGAGGAGCTCGGGCTGCCCGAGCCGCGCTACAGCCTCGACCTCCACACCGCCGACGCCGAGACGATGCGGCCGCAGATCGCTGCGGTGCTCGCGGAGGAGCGGCCCGACTGGACACTCGTCTACGGGGACACGAACTCGACTCTTGCGGGCACCGAGGCAGCCGGCGACGGCGACGTTCCGGTCGCGCACGTGGAGGCGGGACTGCGGAGCGGCGACCTGTCCATGCCCGAGGAGCACAACCGGATCGCGGTCGACGCCGTCTCCGCGCTCCTCCTCTGTCCGGATGAACGCTCGCGCGAGACGCTGCTCGGCGAGGGCGTTCCCGGCCGCATCGACGTCGTCGGCGACGTCATGGCCGACGCCGCCTTTCGGCTCGCGCCGATCGCGCGCGAGCGCTCCACCGTGCTGCGCCGGCACGAGCTGGAGCCCGGCGGGTATGTCGCCGCGACGATCCACCGCGAGGCCAACGTCAGGCGCGAGCGTCTGGCACGCATCGTGGACGGCCTCGGCCGCCTCGACGAGCGCGTGATCTTCCCGGCCCACCCGCGCACGCGGTCCGTGCTCGGCGAGATCCCGCCGAACGTGGAAGTCCTATCGCCGCTCGGCTACCTCGACATGGCCGCACTCGTCTCGCAGGCGCGCGTCCTCGTCACCGACTCGGGCGGGCTGCAGAAGGAGGCGTACTGGTACGGCGTGCCGTGCGTGACTGCGAGGCCCTCCACCGAGTGGGTCGACACGGTGGAGCTGGGGGCGAACGTCCTCGTCGGCGACGACCCGGAGAAGCTTGCTGCGGCGGTCTCCGCCGCGCGGATGCCGGACGACCTGCGGCCGCTCTACGGTGACGGTCACGCTGCCGAACGGGTCGCAGCTAGCCTTGCCGACCGTGGCTGAGGGCACGAACTACGCCGTCGCCGTGATCGGCGCCGGCTACGTCGGCGTGCCGCTCGCGGCCACGTTCGCCGAGGCAGGCTGCCGCGTCCTCCTCATCGACGTGCTCGAGGACGTCGTCGCCGCGCTCAATCGCGGCGAGTCGCACATCCTCGACGTCCCGAGCGAGCAACTCGCGCCACTCGTCGAGCAGGGGCTCGTCCACGCCACGACCAGCTACGAGGAGCTGCGGGCCGCGGACGCCATCCTGATCGCGCTGCCGACA
>DASQCM010000068.1:0-10398 GCA_035634675.1 Gaiellaceae bacterium | reverse complement strand
GGAGACCGTCGACCTGTCGGCTAACGGGAACCGGCTGCGGTTCTTCCGCAACCCCGTGAACATCACGATGGACACCCACGGAGTCGAGCAGGTCGACTTCAACGCGCTCGGCGGCTCCGACGCGATCACGGTCAACGACCTCACCGGCACCGACGTGACGAACGTCAACCTCGACCTCGCCGGCGCTCTCGGCGGCACCACGGGTGACGGCCAGATCGACAGCGTCACGGTCAACGGCACCGACCAGAACGATGCGCTGACCGCCGCCGGCAACTCGTCCGGCGTCACGGTGTCCGGCCTGCAGGCGCAGGTCGCGATCCAGCACCAGGAGCCGACCGACCAGCTCTTCGTGGAGGCCCTGGGCGGCGACGACTCGATCTCAGCCACCGGTCTTGCGAGCGGCGCGATCAGCGAGTTCCTCGACGGCGGGGACGGCAACGACACGATCGCCGGCGGCCCGGGCGCGGAAACGCTCCTTGGCGGCAACGGGAACGACTCGATCGATGGCAACGGCGGCAACGACCGCGCGGCTCTGGGCGCGGGCGACGACACGTTCGTCTGGGATCCGGGCGACGGCAGCGACACGATCGACGGCGACGCCGGTAGGGACACGATGGTGTTCAACGGCGCCGGCATCGCGGACACGGTCGACGTGTCGGCGAACGGGAACCGGCTGAAGTTCTTCCGTCAGCCGGCCAACATCACGATGGACACCGGCGGAGTCGAGCACGTGCTCTTCAACGCGCTCGGCGGCGCGGACAGCGTGACGGTCCACGACCTGACCGGCACCGACGTCACGAGCGTCGATCTCGACCTTGCCGGCACCCTCGGCGGCACCGCGGGTGACGGTCAGATCGACCGCGTAGTCGTCAAGGGCACCGCCGGAAACGACGCTCCCACCGTCGCCGGCGGGGCCGGCGCCGTGAGCGTGACCGGCCTGGCACCGACGCTCGAGCTTCTGCACGCAGAAGCCACCGACCAGCTCGACTTCGAGGACTTCAACGTAGGCGACACGGTCGCCCACGGCGGACTGGCCGCGAACACGATCCAGCTGTTCCTGGACGGCATCCTCGTTCCGTAGGAGACTCGATGCGGACTGCTGCGGGGGCCCTTCACCGGGCCCCGCAGCACGTTGCCGTGCATCCTGTGCCAATGGCGGGCGACGAGACGATCCGGGTCGGGCGGCACACGGTCCGGCTGACGCATCCGGACCGCGTCCTGTTTCCCGGCGACGGCGTGACCAAGGGCGACCTCGCCGAGTACTACGTCGAGGTCGGAGATGCGATCGTCCCGCACCTGCGCAACCGGCCGTTCACGCTCAAGCGGTACCCCCACGGCATCCGCGAGCAGGCGTACTTCCACAAGCAGGCGCCGAAGGGCAAGCCCTCCTGGATCCCGACGCGGCAGTTCCGCACCTGGCCGCGCGCCGGCGAGTCGCGGCTCGTCGACTTCACGCTCGTCAACGAGACGGCGGCGCTCGTCTGGATGGTGCAGATGAACTGCATCGACATGAACGCGTGGTACTCGCGCGTCGACAAGCCCGACCGGCCCGACTACGTCGTCTTCGACCTCGATCCGCCCGACACGCGCAACGGCTTCGTAGAAGCGATCCGCGTCGCGCACCTCATCCGCGAGGCGCTCGAGAAGCTCGAGCTGCGCTCGTACGCGAAGACGAGCGGCGCGGACGGCATCCACGTGCTGGTGCCGATCACGCGTCGCTCCACCTACCCGGACACGTACGAGCTCGCCGAGCGAGTGTCGCGCGGGCTCGAGGCCGAGCACCCGGGGCTCGTGACCACGGAGTGGCTGAAGAAGAAGCGCAGCGGCGTCCTCGTCGACCACCGGCAGAACGGGCACGGGAAGACGATCGCCTCCGCGTACTCCGTCCGGCCGAAGCCGGGCGCGCCGGTCTCGACGCCGCTGCGCTGGGAGGAGCTCGGCGAGAAGGTGCGGCCGCGCGACTTCGGCAGGCGCGAAGCGCTCGAGCGGCTGCACCTCTACGGCGACCTGTTCGAGCCGGTGCTGCAGGGGGGCCAGGCACTGAGCCCTGCTTTACGCCAACTGCGCGGATGACCCCGCCCCGACTGCTTCGGCGGCCTTTTCGATCAGGTCCGCTACCTCGTCGGGGCGCGAGACCATCGGGAGGTGGCTCGACGGGACTTCGACCGTGGTCGCCCCCATCCGCGCGGCGAACTGCCGCTCGGCGTCGGGCGGGATCGCCTCGTCGTTCTGGGCGACCATGTACCACGACGGCAGCGATTTCCAGGCCGGCACTCCCATCACATCCGTGAAGGCCGAGGAGGCGAGAGGCTGTTGCACCGCGTACAGCACCCGTGACCGGATCGTGTCGACGTCCCCCGCGAAATGGAGGAAGTCGTCTTCCGAGAGCCAGCCGAAGCCGCGGGAGTCGGTGAACAGGTGCTCGAGCGCGGGCGTGACGGGCCCCTGGGCAAGAAGCGCTCCGAGCGACTCGCCCTCGTCGAGGCCGAACGCCGCGATGTAGACGAGCCCGACGACATTCGGAACGTCCTCCCCGAGCGCCGTCATAATCTGGCCGCCGTACGAGTGCCCGACGACGATCGTCGGACCATCCTGCAATTCGAGCACTTGGCGCAACCGCGCGACGTCGTCGGCCAACGAGGTCAGCGGAAACTGCGGAGCTCGGACGTGGAAGCCGTCTGCTTGCAGACGCTCGATGACGGACCCCCAGCTGGACCCATCCGCCCACGCGCCGTGAACAAGAATGATGTTGGGACGATCGCTCACTTCAGCCACTCCCTTCCTGCTCGTGATCAATGCAGGCGACGCTACGTCCCTCGCCCCGTCGCGAGAAAGTCCGATCGGCGCGCCGATCAAGTCCTGATCGCGCTTAATCCGCTGGGAGCTCGGTCCGCGCAGCCCGGCGCACCAGCCACCCGTGTTCATCCCGGAGCCGGCACGCGGTCTCGACGAGGACGGCAACTCCGTCGTTCGCCGCGAGCGACGACACGAGATCGATCGGCAGTGCGAGCGGCGGGTCGAAGGCGACGGCGGTAACCCCGGCGATCGGCTCGTCCTCCCAGTCGGCGACGAGTGGGGCCACGGCCTCGCCCGCCGCGACGAGCGGGAGCCGATGGTCCCAGGCCGCACTCGGCGTCTCGATCGTCCGCTCTAGCTCGAAGCCTGCGGCTCGGACGACGGCCCGAAGCCAGTCGTTGATGGCGCTGCCGCTCGGCTCGCGCGGGAGCAGAACGCGTTCGGCGGCGAACGCACCGATCGGAATGGCATCCGCGCCGGCGTAGCGATGCGAGGAGGGCACGGCCGCCAGCAGCGGCTCGTCCCTGAGCGCGTCGACGCGAACGCCGAAGCGGCGCGCCGCCGCCGGAGTTTCGACGACGGCGGCGGCATCGAGGTCGTGCGCGGCAACCCGTGCCAAGAGCTCGGGCGTCGTGTCCTCGTCGAGCCGGATCGGCAGGTCGGGCCGAGCCGACGCCAGCGCCTCGACGACGCGCGTCGCGGTCGCGCGGCTGAGCGGCCCGTACCCGAACTTCAGCACGCCCCGATCTGGCCTTGTGGCACGCCGTGCCTCCTCTACTGCGCTGTCGATCTCGGCGAGGGCGCGCCGCGTCCCCTCGAGCAGGGCGAATCCGGCCGGCGTCAGTTCGACATGTCGGGTCGTCCGAACGAAGAGCGCGACCCCGAGTTCACGCTCGAGCTCGCGGATGGCGCGCGACAACGGCGACTGTGACATGTGCAGACGCTGAGCGGCGCGGCCGAAATGCAGCTCCTCCGCAACGGCGACGAAGTACCGCAGCTCCCGCAATTCGACCGGCACGTCCACCGCTGCGGATACTGACGACGCTCCGAGGCCGGTGCCAGATGAGTGAGCGACCGTCCGGGGTTGCTCCACAGCGGCCAATCGCTTGGCCGGGCGTTACGCGAGCAGCCGTTGTAGGGTCACCACTCCGTAACACGGGTCAACGACGCAGGAGGAGGGGAAAGATGATCCGTTTTCAGTGGCCGCGGCGGGCGCCGTGGCTGGTACTCGGGCTCGTGATCGGAGGGTTGGCAGCGGGCGTCGCGGTAGCTGCCTCCGGGCTTCAGCCCGCGGACCTCACATTCACGCCGAAGCACGCGACCGACTTCACGAACATCGACGTCGCCCGGGCGTGGGCGAAGAACTACTACGGAGCCCCGGGCGCCGTTGCGGGCTCCGGTGCGACCGCGACCTGGAATGCGCCGCTCAGCCAGACGAGCAACTACGCGCAGGAGGCCGAGTCGGTCGAGAAGGGCCTGGACAACTGGCTCGTCGCGCATTCGAACGAGCAGAACCGAGCGCTGGTGCTCGACGTCGACGACACGACGCTCACGACCTGGAACTACGAGCTCTACAGCAACTGGGACTTCAACGGCGCGACGAACGCACAGTTCGTCGGCCTGACGGGCACCAACTGGACGGGGAACATGTTCCCGCCCACGCCCGGGATGGTGAACCTCGTCAACCACGCCAAGGCGCTCGGCTACGCGATCTTCTGGATCACCGGGCGGGGCGATTCGCAGCATCAGGCGACCATCGCCAACCTCGTCAACGACGAGGCGGCGGGGCTGCCGCCCATCAACACTGTCACCCTCTCCGGGAAGACGATCGATGAGGTCGACGCCGGTTACGTCATGCCGACGCCGATCGACACCGGCCACGGGCTGTCGGGTCAGCCCAACTTTGCCGACGGCCTCTTCACCAAGCCGGCCATCGGTTCGTATCCGGCCTATCTCAACGAGCCGCAGTTCTGTGGACCGCAGATCGCGGCAGGCCAGTCGTGCCCGACGATCCAGTACAAGTCCGGCACGCGCTCTTACATCGAGTCGAAGGGCTACAAGATCGTCGCAGACATCGGCGACCAGTTCAGCGATCTCCTGGGCGGCTTCGCGGAGAGAACGTTCAAGATGCCGAACCCGAACTACTACCTCCCGTAGAGAGGTCGAGCCGCCGAGGGGCATCGCTTCAGGCGATGCCCCTCGGTCGACTTCCTTACGCGGCCTCTTCCAGGGCCGGGGTCAGGTCACCGGCGCCCTCGTTGGGCACCGTGGTTGCAGCCGCGCCGGGCTCGATCATGATCGCGCTGACGACAGCGGCGATCGCGGCGAGTGCGGCGAGGACGTAGAAGGCGATCTGGAAGCCGTGGTTGAGAGCCGCGCCGTCGAGCGGGGCGACGCCGGGGTGTCCGACCACGTAGTGGCTCGTGTAGGTGGTGGCGATCGTGGTAGCAAGCGCGACTCCGATCGCGCCGCCGATCTGCTGGTTCGTGTTCAGAAGCCCCGAGGCGACGCCGGCGTCCTCAGGCTTGACGCCCGTGAGCCCGCCGATCGAGATCGGGACGAACGCGAACGCGAGCCCGATCCCGCTCAGGAGGAAGGCCGGGAACAGGTTCGAGAAGTAGCTGCCGTGAACCGGCAGCTGCGCGTAGAGGACCAGCCCCGCGGCCGACAGGGCCATTCCCACCGGCAGGACGAGCCGAATACCCACACGGGTCACAAGCGCCTGCGAGACCGCGGAGAAGCCGATGATCGTGAGCGTGAGCGCGACGTAGGCGACGCCGGTCTTCAACGCGGAGTAATGCAGGACCTGCTGCATGTACAGGGTGAGCAGGAAGAACTGCGAGAAGACCGCCGCCCCCATCAGCAGAGCGGTGATGTTCGACGCCGTGAGGGTTCGCAGACGGAAGATCCGCAACGGCAGCAGCGGCGCCGGAGAGCGCATCTCGATCACGACGAACCCGACGAGCAACAACGCTGACGCGGTCAGGAGCCCGATCGTCTGGGTGGTCGCCCAGCCGTGCTGGCTCGCACGGGTAAGGGCGTACACCAGGACCATGAGGCTGCCTGTGACCGACGCTGCTCCTGCGGCATCGAAGTGATGGTGGTCGAGCTCGGCGCGGCTCTCCTTCAAGAGCACGGGGCTCACCAGCAGAAGCAGGATGCCGACGGGCACGTTGATGAAGAAGATCCAGGACCAGCTGAGCGCGCTGGTGAGGGCTCCGCCCAGGAGCACGCCTGCCGCTCCGCCGCTCCCCGAGGCCGCACCCCAGATTCCGAGGGCGACGTTGCGGTCGCGTCCCTCCTGGAAGGTCGTGGTCAGGATCGAGAGAGCAGCCGGCGCGAGCAGGGCGGCGCCGAGGCCTTGCAGCCCGCGGAAGGCGATCAGCGAGGCCGACGACCAGGCGAGGCCGTCGAGCAGCGAGAAGACCGTGAACACGACGAGCCCGGCCATGAACACGCGGCGCCGGCCGAGGAGGTCGGCCATCCGGCCACCGAGCAGAAGTGCGCCGCCGAAGAGGATCGCGTAGGCCGTGATCACCCACTGCAGGCCGTTCTCGCTGAAGTGGAGGTCGTTCTTGATCGTCGGCAGCGCCACATTCACGATCGCGACGTCGAGCACAACCATGAACTGCGCCACCACGAGCACGGAAAGGATCAGCCAGCGGCGGTCGCCGCGCTCCTGGAGATCCGATGTCGCTGCAATACTTTGACTGCTCATACGTTTACTCCTAGGATCGTGGACTCACTCCACGGTCTATCACACCTATGATGGTCTGCGCTACCCTTAGATTGTTAGGAAATGGAGACGCCAGTGAATGAGGTCATCCCTCCCCACCCATGCTTCCCGCGCGAGCTCGTGGCAAGCCCCGCGTTCCTGCTCGCCCGGCTCGGCTTCGGACTCAAGGCGCGCGCCTTCAAGGAGTTCGAGCAGATCGGGTTCAGCCCTTACCACTACAGCGTGCTCGCGCTCCTCGGCGAGGGCGCGCGAGAGACGCAGGCGACCATCGCCGACGCACTGCAGCTCGACCGCAGCATGCTCGTCGGCATCCTCGACACCCTCGAGGAGAAGGGACTGATCGAGCGGCGCCGCGACCCCACCGACCGCCGCCGCCATGTCGTCAGCCTCACCGCTGCGGGGAAGCGCCAGCTGGGCCGCTTCCGCACCATCATCAAAGGAGTCGAGGACGAGTTCCTGGCCCCGCTCAACGCCGACGAGCGCGCGACCCTGCACGGACTGCTGCTCACGCTCGCCGAGAACACCGACGCGCGCTTCGTCCTCGACGGCCTGGCCGAGTCCGAGGCCGCTGCGCTTACCGCGGCGACATAGCCCGCCATACGGCCCGGGTCACCGTCACGGCGCTCGAAAGCCCCACCACTTTTGCGTGTGGGAGCGCTGGAGGCGGTCGACGGCACTCCGATCGGCGAACTGAAGATCGCAATGCGCAAATCGCGGGAAGCGTGAGATCATCAAAGCCGTAGACGGAAAGGAGCTCCGTTGAGCGAGACCGAGGATCCCGCCAATGTTCCCCAGCCGGACGTCGTCAACGAGCCGCCGGCGCCGCCGCCCCTCCCCGCCCCGACATCGTCGAAAGGCGAGCTCGGCCGGCCACGCGGCGTCGCGTTCGTGATCCTGATCACGATCGTCACGCTCGGCATCTACCACCTCTACTGGGCCTACAAGACGTTCGAGGAGATGAAGCAGCACACGGGCGACGGCATCGGCGGCGTGCTCGGCCTCGTCATCGCGATCGTCTTCAACCCCGTCATCTGGTTCGTGGCGCCGTCGGAGGTCGGGAAGATGTACCGAGGCGACGGACGCACCGCGCCCATGACCGGCTGGACGGGGCTGTGGATCCTGCTGCCGCTGATCGGCTTCATCGTCTGGACAGTCAAGGTTCAGGGCGCGCTCAACCGGTACTGGAAGAGCAAGGCAGTCGCGGCGTAAGTCAGCGACCATGCCCGAGCAACCCTCCGGCTCGGTCACGCTCGTCTTCACCGACATCTGTGCACGCGCTCGAGGAGGGGCCGGCGACACGCTGCGCCGTTTCGGCTACCAGTCCTCGTCGGAGTAGAAGCTTGGCCAGACGTCGCGCGTGCGCTCCCGCAGAAGCTCCACTTCCTCCGCGCCGAGCTGCGTCCGCCAGCGACCGACGGCCGCGGCGCTGTCGAGGTCGACAGCGTGCGGCGACCGGCCCTCGACCGGGTTCTCAACGCCGCTGGCTCGCACGATCCGCTCACGCGCGGCCGGCGTCAGCTCGAGGCCGAGCCGCTCGTAGAGCCGGTCGAAGGTTCCGGTCGGATCGGCGCCCGCGTCCTCGTGGCGGAGGAAGATCCAGTCCGGATGGCGCTCGCGGTAGCCCGCCGCCGTCCCGTAGAGGATCCGCCATAGCAGCGCCGCCTGCTCGAGCACGTCGCCGGGCTCCTTCGCCTGGGCGCGGATCTCGTCCTCGTACGGCCAAAGGATTTCGGGAACGCGATCGCCGTCGACGAAGGTCGCGAAGCTGTGCTTCCAACCCAACCGGTTGAGGCTGGCGGCGAACCCGGCTGGATGGCGGACCAGGACGACGACGTCCATCCCGAACCGC
This sequence comes from Gaiellaceae bacterium, assembly GCA_035634675.1. Lineage (GTDB taxonomy): Bacteria > Actinomycetota > Thermoleophilia > Gaiellales > Gaiellaceae > Palsa-739. Next base: position 2,017 of record DASQCM010000068.1, on the reverse strand, counting down.
TCGGCGAGCCATTCCGCGGACAGCAACGCGATCGGGTCCTTGACGAGCGGCCGCTTCCTGGCGCGGCGCGAGAGCTCGAAGGACCACGAGTCGCGCACCGACCTTGCCAGGTCGCGCGGCGTGCGCATGTGGCGGAACTCGGCGCCCAGCGCGTAGTCGAGCGCGAGCGTCCTCTTGAGGCCGGGCAGATAGCGCGCCTCGTTCTCGGCGGTCACGACGGTGAAGTTGTGGTCGAACGGGGCCGAGCTAATCCCCGGCTGGGTCCCAGGGTTGAACGGCTCGTGGACGTAGGCGACGTCCGGAGCGAGGGCGAGCATCTTCCCCACCCAGGTCGTTCCCGACCGGTGCGCGCCGGTGACGAGGATGGGTCCCCCGCTCATGCGGACACCGCCTGCGATTCGCCGCGCAGCGGCGGCTGGCGGAGGGAGTTGTGGAACGCGCCGAGCGACCACTCGGCTACGGCGAGCCGTGCAGCGTTACGCGCGGGGAACACGACGGTGTACGACGGATCGGCCACGCGGGGCGACGATACCCGGCGCTTAGCCGGCGCCGAGGGTGTTCCAGACGTCGACGGAGTCGAGGACCCGACCCATCGGCTCGGAGGCGCCGCCGCACATCGGGGACGTGATCCGTCGCCTCAGAACGATCGAGGCGTCGGCACCGCGCTCGGACGGTGTCGTCTGCTTCGCCCGGCTCTAGCGAGCGGAACCGTTCTGGCGACCACGCCGTAGGCCGCTCAGGCCGGCCCGAGCACCTCGTCCAGGAAGCCCACGACCCGCTCGAGCACGTCGATTCGGTTGGCGACCTTCTCGATCGAGTGGCCCTCGTCCTCGTAGATCACGAGCTCGCAGCGGATGCCGCGCTCCGTCAGGGCGGCGTGAATGTGCTCCGACTCGCTCACCGGCACTCGTGGGTCGTTGCGGCCGTGCTCCAGGAAGAGCGGCGCCCGGATCTCGTCCACGCGGCTGACCGGCGAGATCCGCTTGAGCAGCTCCCGGTCGGTGGCGAGCGAGCCGTACTCCCGCTCACGTGCCGCGCGCCGGTACTCCGACGTGTTCTCGAGGAAGGTGACGAGGTTCGAGAGGCCGACGAACGAGATGCCCGCCGCCCACAGCCCGGGATGGAACGCGAGCGCGGCCAGAACCATGTAGCCGCCGTAGGAGCCTCCGAAGACGACCGCGCGCGAGCCGTCGATCTCGGGCCTCTCGGACAACCAGGCGTACAGCTCCGCGAGGTCGCGCACCGAGTCGAGGCGCAGCTCGACGTCGTCGAGGTGCTCGTACCGCTTCCCGTACCCGGTCGAGCCGCGTACGTTCGGCGCCGCGACCGCGTAGCCGTGCGAGAGAAGGTACTGCGTGATCGGCCCGGCGCTCTGGGAGAAGAACGGCCGCCACTGCGACTCCGGCCCGCCGTGCACCGTCAGGACGACAGGGAACGGCCCTTCGCCCTCGGGCGTGAAGAGGAAGACCGGGACTTCCTCGTTGTCGAAGCTCGCGAAGCGGTGCAGCTCGGGGTCGGCGCCCTCGATCGGGCCGTCGCCGGTGAGGCGGCGCAACTCGCCCGAGTCGAGCTCGTAGACGAACGCCTGGAACGGCTCACGGGGGCTCGCGAAGCCGAAGGCGAGCCGCGATCCGTCACGGGAGAAGACCGGCTGCGCGACGACGCCGCGCGCCGGCAGAGTCAGCTCCGTGCGCAGGTCGAGCGTCTCAGGGTCGCGCAGCTCCAGCCGCGACCACCCGCCTTCGTTCACGTTCAGGAGCAGGGAGCGGCCGGGCTCGTCGATCGCACACTCCAGCTCCCAGCCGGGGTCGAGCACGACGCGCCACTCGCCGGACGCGAGGTCGTAGCGGGCGAGAGTGCGCACGTCCGAGAACGCATTGGTCGCGGCGAACAGGCCGGAGGAGTCGGCTAGCCAGCAGGGCGTGCCGAACTCGGCCGAGCCCTCGTGCGGCGTGATGTGCTGGACGTCTCCCGTCTCGACCTCGAGGAGGAACAGGTCGGAATCCCCGGCAAGCTC
>DASQCM010000067.1:0-4329 GCA_035634675.1 Gaiellaceae bacterium | reverse complement strand
GTTGTCCGTTCGGGCGAATCTACGGCGTGTGACGAAGTTGTCAATGCCTGACCGTCGTTAGGCTCCTCGCCGTGGCCGTTCTCTCGTCGCAACTCGACCGCGAAGCCGAGGAGTTCACGCGGCGGCGCGAGCGGATGGAGGAGCTCGTCGCCGACCTGCGCGAGCGGTCGGCAGAGGTCGCGTGCGGCGGCGGCGAGGCGTCGATGGAGCGACATCGTTCGCGCGGCAAGCTGCCGGCGCGGGAGCGAATCGACCGCCTCGTCGACCCCGCCACCGCGTTCCTCGAGCTGAATTCGCTCGCGGCCTGGGAGATCTACGGCGGCGAGGCCCCGAGCGCCGGCATCGTCACCGGGATCGGCATCGTCGAGGGGCGCGAGTGCGTGATCGTCGCGAACGACGCGACCGTGAAGGGCGGCTCGTACTTCCCGCTCACAGTCAAGAAGCACCTGCGAGCGCAGGAGATCGCCGAGCAGAACCGGCTCCCCTGCCTCTACCTCGTGGACTCGGGAGGCGCCTTCCTCCCGCTTCAGGCCGAGGTCTTCCCCGACCGCGACCACTTCGGACGGATCTTCTACAACCAGGCCCAGATGTCGGCGAAGGGCATCCCGCAGATCGCGGTCGTGATGGGTTCCTGCACGGCCGGGGGCGCGTACGTGCCGGCGATGTCGGACGAGACCGTGATCGTTCGGGGCACCGGGACGATCTTCATTGGCGGCCCGCCGCTCGTGAAGGCCGCGACCGGACAGGACGTCTCTGCCGAGGAGCTCGGCGGCGCCGACGTCCACACCCGCCGCTCCGGCGTCGCCGACCATTACGCGACCTCCGACGAGCACGCGCTCGCGATCGCGCGCGGGATCGTGCGGAACCTCGACCGCCCGAGGCTCTACGCGACGTGGGACGTCGCCGAGACCGAGCCGCCTGCGCTGGACCCGTCCGACCTGTACGGGCTGATCCCCGAGGACTTCCGCCACCAGGTCGACCCCCGCGAGCTGATCGCCCGCATCGTCGACGGCTCACGCTTCCAGGAGTTCAAGCAGCTCTACGGCGAGACGCTCGTCACCGGCTTCGCGCGGATCGAGGGCTTCCACGTCGGAATCCTCGCGAACAACGGTGTGCTCTTCGCCGAGTCCGCGCAGAAGGGCGCGCACTTCATCGAGCTCTGCAGCAAGCGAAGGATCCCGCTCGTCTTTCTCCAGAACATCACCGGCTTCATGGTCGGCGTCGAGTACGAGGCTGGCGGCATCGCTCGCGACGGGGCAAAGCTGGTGATGGCGGTGGCGAACGCGCAGGTGCCGAAGTTCACGGTGGTCACGGGCGGCTCGTTCGGGGCCGGCAACTACGCGATGTGCGGCCGCGCCTACGAGCCGCGACAGCTGTGGATGTGGCCGAACGCGCGCATCTCCGTCATGGGCGGGGAGCAGGCGGCGACGGTGCTCCAGATGGTCGGCGACGTGGACCAGGACGAGATCCGGGCCAAGTACGAGGCCGAAGGCAATCCCTACTACTCCACCGCACGCCTCTGGGACGACGGGATCATCGACCCGCTCGACACCCGGCGTGTGCTCGCGCTCGGCCTCGCGGCGGCCCGCAACGCGCCGATTCCCGAGACCACGTTCGGCATCTTCCGGATGTAGGCCTCTAGGCTTCCGAGCATGACAACCATCGAGCTCACCCCCGAAGAAGTCCAGCTCATGCGCTCGGCACTGCACTCGTTCCTCGACGACTTCGGCCACGACGAGATCGACGTGATCCGCCGGATCCAGGAGCTGCTGGCGAAGCTGCCCGAGGATGCCTCCTCGCCGGCGGCGTGATCGCCCGCATCCTGATCTGGAACCTGTTCGACTCGAAGACGACGCTCGACGAGCTGCGCGAGCACCTGCCCTTGCTGCCGGAGGGCGACATGTGGATCGCGAACGAGGCGCAGGATCGGTTCGGCCTCATCTCGCACGATGAGGTCCTGCCCGACCTCGGCGCGGTGCCGGAGCTGATCGGCAACGAGCCGGCGGTGGCCGAAGAGTTCGACGTCATCGAGTGACGCGGGGTCGCGGGACGTGGGCTGCGGCCGCGGTCGCCGCCGCCCTGCTCGGGATCTCGTTCTACGTCCTCATCACCTGGCTCGAGCAGGGGCAGCTCTCGGACGTCCCGGTCTACGTGCGCTACGCGGGAATCGTCCGCGGCGGCGCGGTTCCGTACCGCGACTTCCCGTTCGAGTACCCGCCGGCCGCGCTGCCCGCGCTAATCCTGCCGTCGTACCTGTCCTGGAGCTACGCGACGTCGTTCGCAGTGCTGATGGGTGTGCTCGGCGCCGCTTGCATCGTCGCGGCTGCCTTGGTGTTGCGAGCCGTCGATGCAAGCGCGGAACGGATCTGGGCCGCGCTCCTGCTGATCGGCGTCGCGCCCGTCGTGCTCGGGTCCCTCTTCGACACGCGGTTCGACCTCTGGCCGACGCTGCTCGCGGTCGGCGCCGTCGTGGCGATCGTTCAGGAGCGGCCGGTCGTGAGCGGCACCCTGATCGGTCTCGGCTTCGCTGCGAAGCTCTGGCCCGCCGTGCTGCTCCCGATCGCGGTCGCCCACCTGTGGCAGCGGCGCGGCCGCAGGAGCGCGCTCGCGGTGGTGGCGGCGTTCCTCGCCGTCGCCGCCGCGTGCTTCCTGCCCTTCGCGGTGCTCGCCCCGGACGGGCTCCACGCGATGCTCTCTGACCAGCTGAGCCGCCCGCTGCAGGTGGAGAGCCTCGGCGCGGCTGTGCTCATGGCGGCGCAGCACCTCGGCATGCATCCGCTGGCCACGGTGTCGACCCACGGCGCCCAGGCTCTAAGCGGGCGCGGCGCCGGTCTCGCGGCCGACCTCTCGACCGCGCTCGAGCTCGCCGGCGTGCTTGCGGTCTGGATCCTGTTCGCGCGGCGGCGGAACGCGGACGGAGAGGCGGTCCTCCTCGCTGCTGCGGCGGCGGTCTGCGTGCTCGTCGCGTTCGACAAGGTGCTCTCGCCGCAGTACATGATCTGGCTCGTCCCGGTCGTGGCGCTCGTGCGCGGCTCGCGCGGCATCGTCGCCGGCGTCCTACTCCTCGCCGTCCTGGGCCTGACCCAGACCTGGTTCCCCTGGCATTACTGGTCGCTTGCGCTCGACCACAGCGCGCCGTGGTCGTGGTACCTGCTCGCGCGCGACCTCGCGCTCGTCGCCCTCGCGGGCGTGCTCGTCCTCGAGCTCAGCCGCGCAGAAGGTTCCGCAGAAAGAACAGCAGGTTGGCGGGCCGTTCCGCGAGCCGCCGCATGAGGTAGCGGTACCACTCCGGCCCGTACGGCGTGGCCACGAGGACGTCATAGCCGCGCGCGACGAGGTCGAGCTGGAGACGCGGCCGGACGCCGTACAGCATCTGGAACTGGAACCGCTCGTTCGGGAGGGCGCCCTCGCGTGCCAGCGCCATCGCGTGCTCGATCAGCGTCTCGTCGTGGGTCGCGATCGCGGTGAAGCCTTCGCCGCCGAGCGATGCCTCCATCAAGCTGACGTATGCCGCGTCGACGTCGCTCTTCTTCGGGTAGGCAATCTCCGCCGGCTCGAGGTACGCGCCCTTCACGATTCGCAGGTTCGGCGCGAGTGGGAGGAGCGCGGCGAGATCGTCCTCGCTGCGGAACAGGTACGACTGGAGAACGGCGCCGACGTTCTCGTGGCCGCTCTCGCGGAGGCGGCGGTAGATGTGCAGCGTCGCGTCGACGTGTCGCGACTCTTCCATGTCGATCCGGACGAAGTTGCCCCGCTGCGCCGCGTGTGCGACGAGCTCCGAGACGTTCCGGTGCGCGAGCTCCTCGTCGATCAAGAGGCCGAGCTGCGTGAGCTTGACCGCGAGGTTCGTCCGCAGGCTCTCGGTGTGGATGCGGTCGAGGATCTCGCGGTACGTGGTCACGAGGGCGCGCGTTTCCGCTTCGTCACGGACGCCCTCCCCGAGCAGTGTCGTGTTCGTCAGGAGCCCGTTCTCGTTCAGGCGCCGCAGGACGGGTACCGCATCGTCGAGTGTCTCACCGGCGACGAAGCGCGACGCGCCGAGGCGGAAGCCGTACCGCGTCACGAACCGCTGGAGCCGCGGACTGTCCGCCGCCGCGAGGATGAGGCTGCGGAGAACGCTCATGCGAGCCAGGCGGCCACGATGCGCTCGACCTCGCCCCGCTCGGCGTCCGTGAGCCCGCGCAGCGGCGCCCGTACCTCCGGCGCGACCGGAACACCACGGAGACCGAGCACCGTCTTCGAGGCTGCGTGGAACGGGAACCGCTGAAGCTCGGCCCGCAGCACCGTTGCCCTCTCCCCCGCCTCCGCCGTTCGGTCCCGGACGATCGG
>DASQCM010000066.1:0-7928 GCA_035634675.1 Gaiellaceae bacterium | reverse complement strand
GGAGGTCGGGAACGCGCTCGCCACCGAGACCGATCTCGAGCGCCTGCTGGATCTCGTCGTGCGCCGCTTGCGGGAGCTGGTCGGAGCACGCGTCGTCGCGGTCGCCTTGCCGACCGGAGACGACGAGCTGCGGTTCGCCGGCGTGGCCGGGGAGGGCACGGAGGAGCTGCTGGGCGAGACGATCTCGCGCTCGCGCTCGAAGAGCGGCAAGGTCTTCGCCCGCCGGCGCAGCGAGCGCATCGACTCCGTGATCGACGATCCCGAGGTGCACCAGGAGGTGACGCGCCGGCTCGGCGCGCGCACCGGGATGTGGGTGCCGCTGATCGCGCGCGACCGGGCGATCGGCGTGCTCGAGATCCACGACAAGGAAGGCCAGGACGCGCGCTTCTCCGACGACGACCTGCGGCTGGCCGAGACGTTCGCGGCCCGTGCCGCGGTCGCCGTCGAGCTCTCGCAGCGAGTCGAAAGCGATGCGCTCCGCCGGGTCGTGCAGGCCCAGGAGCTCGAGCGCGGGAGGCTCGCGCGCGAGCTCCACGACGAGACGGGACAGGCGCTGACCTCGATCCTGCTCGGGCTGAAGCCGCTCGAGGAGGCGCTCTCGGACCATCCTGCCCGGGCCGCCCTGGCGGACCTCCGCGAGCACGTTGTCGTCGCGCTGCAGGACGTGCGGCGCCTCGCGGTCGAGCTTCGGCCGGCCGTGCTCGACGACTTCGGCCTCGTCGCCGCGCTCGAGCGGCTGACCGAGGCGTTCACGGAGCAGACCGGCATCCGCGTCGACTTCCACTCGGCGCTCGGGGAGAAGCGGCTGCCCCCCGAGGTCGAGACGGCCCTCTACCGTGTCGTGCAGGAGTCGCTGACGAACATCGTCAAGCACGCGAACGCCCGTAGCGTCAGCATCTCCCTCGCCCGCAGGGATTCCGCCGTGGCGGCGGTGATCGAGGACGACGGCGGCGGATTCGATCCCCGGGTGGTGCGCGAGGGCGGCGTCGGTCTCTTGGGGATGCGCGAGCGGCTCGCGCTTCTCGACGGCCGGCTGGAGATCGAGTCGCGTCCCGGCGCCGGCACTACGCTCGTGGCGGAAGTGCCTCTCCGGTGAGCATCCGCGTCCTCATCGTCGACGACCACGCCGTCGTGCGCAGCGGCCTGCGGCTCCTGCTCGCGGCGGAGGAGGACATCGAGCCGGTCGGCGAGGCGGGCAGCGCGCGCGACGCCGTGTTCCAGGCGCGGGCGCTGAAGCCGGACGTGATCCTGCTCGACATCGTCATGCCCGAGCAGACCGGGCTCGACGTCCTGCCGCAGCTCATGCACGAGAGCGCGGACGTGAAGGTGCTGATCCTCTCGATGCAGGACGAGCCCCGCTACGTCCGGGAGGCGTTCGCGTCGGGCGCGAGCGGCTACGTCCTCAAGGAAGCCGCCGACAACGAGGTCGTGGCGGCGGTGCGCGAGGTCGCCGCCGGCGGCCGGTACGTCAACCCGGAGCTCGGCGCGCGACTGGTCGACGCCGACGCCGAGGCCGCGCGGCAGGCGGAGGAGGATCCGCTCTCAGACCGTGAGCGGGAGGTGCTGCGGCTGCTCGCGCTCGGCCACACGAACCAGGAGATCGCCAAGCGCCTCTACATCTCGGTGCGCACGGCCGAGACGCACCGGGCGCACATCATGCAGAAGCTCCGGCTGCAGACCCGGGCCGACCTGGTCGCCTACGCGCTCGAGCGCGGACTGCTCGAAGCCGAGTAGAAGCTTCGCTACTCGGCCGATTGGTTCAGCAGGTGCCCGAAAAGGCGGCGCACCTCGTCCGCCTCCGCTGTCGAGCGTGCCGAATCCAGCCGCGTGCGGATCTCGAGCAGCCACGTCGCGAGCGCTTCGTCCGCCGTGATGCCAAGCTCCTCGAACGCGCAGCGTCCGCCGAGAGCCACCCCGCCGGGCTCCCAGAACGGGCACCCGTCCTCCGGACAGGCCTCGCTCCGGCCGACCGTCGCTTCGAGCGTGCAGAGCCTCTTGGTGTCCGTCATTGCCATATGCGGATCGTCGCCACTGCGGCGGCCCGGGTCGTCGTGGCCGGCGCGGATCCTCGCTGCGGCCTTTCCCGTAGCTGTCCCGGCATGCCAAGAGGGCCGCTTGGCAGCGGCCCTCTTGCGTCCTGCGGTGGAGTCGGGCACTTATGCCACGGGCACCGCGGGAGTCTTGGGCTCCGACCGCCGCAGGAACTTCACTGCGGTCTCCGGATTCCGGAGCGCCCCGCCGACCGCGAGGATCCCGAACCCGAGCCCTGCGAGGAGAAGTGCGATCCCGACCACGATCCCAAACAAGCTGAGCTGGGCTGCCATGAAGCTCATGTTGAGCGCGTTCGTGAGTGCGGTCTCGCTGATCCAGACCTGCCGGGCGCTGTTCTGCACCGGCTGCTTGGTCGTCGGATCGATCGCGGCGTACTCACTGTTGCTGGTGCCGCCGCCCTGCTCCAGCTGGGACTTCGGCGTCCCGGGCTTCGCCTGGTAGATGCCCATCTGGGCGTAGGTGTAGCCACCCGTCGCCTCGAGCGCATGGATGTGCATGTACTGCGCCATCGCCTGCGCCTCCGGACCGGTGTTGATCGTCTGGTTGGCGATGTCCATCGTCGGCCACTGCTTGACCGCCGACGCGATGCCCGCCTTCTGCGCCTCGGCCTTGATCGCCGACGGCGTCATGTCTGCTCCCGCGACGATGTACTCGTGCGAGAGGCTGTTGTTGACGGTGTTCCGGCCGTTGACGCCCATGAAGATTGCGGCGACGCCGAACGCGATCAGCACGACCGCTGTGACCATCCCTCCGATTTCGAATGCCTTGCGCATGTCCCGACTCCTTTCAAACCGTTTCTCTTGCCTGAAGTCTCGGGCGATACGGCGCGACCGGCATCCGCGCCGCTGCGGAACTGGAGTGCGGGAAATCCCCTAGAGGCGTAGTTGCCCGAAAAGAAGTCCGTACTGCTCGAGATGCCGGTCGCCGAGGAACTCGGCCGTGACGCGTTGATGCGCGTTCTCCCCCAGCCGCTCGGCTTCGACGCGATCCCGCAGCAGCGACTCGACGGCGGCTCCGAAGGCCGGGAGATCGGCCGGGTCGGCTACGAGCAGGCCGTGAATGCCGTCCTCGATCTGGTCGACGATGCCGCCGACCGCACTGGCCACGACCGGCCGACGCTTCCACATCGCCTCCGCGACCGTCAACCCGAAGCCTTCGGCGAGGCTCTTCTGGACGACGACGGAGGCGTGCCGCTGGATCGCGTTCACGATCGCCGCGTTCTCGTCGGGGTCGGCCATCGGAAGAAGGGCGAGGTGAACACGGCTGCCCGCGCCATCCGGCAGCTCCCGCCACGCGGCCGCGCACTCGTCGAACACCTCGGCCCCCTCCGGGTCGTCGGCGACACCAGTGACGGCAGGACCGCCGAGGAGCAGGTGCGCGCCGAGCGACGGATCGACGTGCTGAACGAACCCGCGCATCACGCCGGCCATGTCCTTGATCCGGTCCCAGCGTGAGATCTGGACGACGAGCGGCACGCCGGCAGGAGCCGGCGGGCCGGTCTGGACGACGTCGACACGACGGGTGATCCGTCCCGGCGACCCGTCGCGGCGGCTGAACGGCACCGCCGGCGGCGTGTCGGTCGCACCGTCGAGCAGCCCGACGTAGGAGAGGGTCAAGCGGGCGTTCCGGATCGACATCGGCTCGTTCTTCGCCGAGAAGGGGTCGATCGAGGGCTCGATGACGTGAACCTGCGCCGGATCGGCCCACGGCGGCGCGAAGGCGGCGCGGGAGACGACGATCGCGTCAGTATCGGCGAGGTAGGGACGCAGGAACTCCCAGGCGCGCTCGCTCCATTCGTTCGGCCGGTCGAGACCGACATGGCAGCGCCAGACGACGAGCGCGCCCGCGTTCTTGGCCGCCGCCACGAGGCCGGCCGGCTGCGGATCGTGGATGATCACCACGTCGCCGGGCCGGACAAGTGCAAGCAGCTCATGCGCGTTGGCACGCAGTACCTGCTCGTAGTGGCGGTGCTCCTCGGGGCCAAGGTCGCGGCCGTCTCCGGGAGAGCCGTAGAGGCCGTTGTGGACCCGCTTGGTGATCGTGAAGAAGGCCGGATCCCCTTGGATCACCAGCCAGCGCGCGTCGATTCCGGCGCCGCGGGCGTAGGAGAGGAGCGTCTGCAGCATCTCGGCCACGCCGCCGCCTGAAGCGGTCGAATTGACGTTCAGCACCGAGGCGCCGGCGAGCGTCTCTCGCGCTGCCTCCGCCGTTTGCTCGAACCGGGCCATGCGCTCGGTGCCGATCAGCGGCTCGAGTCTCGCCGCGTCGAGCGCCTGAACCTCGACCTCGTAGAAGCTCACTGCGTCACGGGCGGCCAGCGCCACTCGGAAATCTCGGAAGCGTCCTCGCCGTGCTCACGCGCGTACGCGCGCGCCCGGAGCCGCGCGTCCTCCATCTCCTGCCGCAGGTGACCAGCACGATCTGCGAGGCCGGGCACGCGATCGATCACATCCATGACGAGGTGGTAGCGGTCGAGGTCGTTGAGCATGACCGTGTCGAACGGGGTCGTGGTCGTTCCCTCTTCCTTGTACCCGCGTACGTGGAGGTTGTCGTGGTTCGTGCGCCGGTAGGTGAGGCGGTGGATCAGCCACGGATAGCCGTGATAGGCGAAGACGACGGGGCGGCCGGTCGTGAAGAGAGAGTCGAACTCGTGGTCGGGGAGGCCATGGGGGTGCTCGCTCTCCGGCTGGAGGCGCATCAGGTCGACGACGTTCACGAGGCGCACCCTCAGTTCGGGCAACCGCTCGCGGAGGATCGCGGTCGCGGCCAGCGTCTCGAGTGTCGGCACGTCGCCACAACACGCGAGCACGACATCGGGCTCGTCGTCCCCGTCGTTCGAGGCCCACTCCCAGATCCCGACCCCGCGCGTGCAATGGAGCACCGCCTCGTCCATCGGCAGGAACTGCAGCGCTGGCTGTTTTCCCGCGACGATGACGTTCACGTAGTGGCGGCTGCGGAGGCAGTGGTCGGCGACCGAGAGCAGGCAGTTCGCGTCGGGTGGAAGGTAGACGCGGATGATCTCCGCCTTCTTGTTCACCACGTGGTCGATGAAGCCGGGATCCTGGTGCGAGAACCCGTTGTGGTCCTGGCGCCAGACGTGTGAGCTCAGGAGGTAGTTGAGCGAGCCGAGCGGCCTGCGCCACGGGATCCCGCGCGTGACCTTCAACCACTTCGCGTGTTGGTTGAACATCGAGTCCACGATGTGGATGAAGGCCTCGTAGCAGTTGAAGAGCCCGTGCCGGCCGGTGAGGAGGTAGCCCTCGAGCCAGCCCTGGCACTGGTGCTCGGAGAGCATTTCGACGACCCGGCCGCTCGGCGCCAGGTGCTCGTCGACGGGCTCGACCCGGGCGTCCCACTGCTTGTCGGTCACCTCGTAGACGGCGTCGAGCCGATTCGAGGCGGTCTCGTCGGGGCCGAAGAGGCGGAAGTTGGCCGGGTTCGCGCGCACGACCTCGGTGAGCCAGCTGCCGAGGACGCGCGTCGCCTCGGCCGTCGTGGCGCCTGGCTCCTCCACGGGAACGGCGAAGGTGCGGAAGTCGGGTAGCTCGAGCTCGTGCAGGACGAGCCCGCCGTTCGTCTTCGGATTGGCCGACATGCGCCGCTCGCCTCGTGGCGGGATGGCCGCCAGCTCCCGGCGCGGCGCTCCGGCCTCGTCGAACAGCTCTTCCGGCCGGTAGCTGAGTAGCCACTCCTCGAGCTGGCGCAGGTGGTTCGGGTTCGTCCGCACCCCGGTGAGCGGTACCTGGTGCGCCCGCCAGGTTCCCTCCACCGGCAAGCCGTCCACCTCTCGCGGACCGGTCCAGCCCTTTGGGGTACGGAACACGATCGTCGCCCTGCGATCGTCGAGGGCTCCGTCGAGCAGCTCGGCGAAGCGGGCGTGGATCGAGAGGGCATCCTCGTCGTCGAAGCCGGCCGTGAACCAGAACGGTTCGTAGCCGTAGCCGCGCAGCAGCGAGGTGAGCTCGTCCTCGGGGATGCGCGCGAGAATCGTCGGGTTCGCGATCTTGTACCCGTTGAGGTGGAGGATCGGCAGGACCCGGCCGTCCCGCTCCGGGTTCGAGAACTTGTTCGAGTGCCAGCTCGTCGCGAGCGGGCCGGTCTCGGCCTCGCCGTCACCCACGACGCACGCGACCGTCAGCCCCGGATCGTCGAAGGCGGCGCCGAAGGCATGCGAGAGGGCGTAGCCGAGCTCGCCGCCCTCGTGGATCGAGCCGGGGGTCTCCGGCGCCGCATGGCTCGGGATGCCGCCCGGAAACGAGAACTGCCGGAACAGTGCATGCAGCCCCGCCTCGTCGCGCGAGACGTGCGGGTAGAGCTCGCTGTACGTCCCCTCGAGGTACGCCTGCGCGACGACTGCCGGGCCGCCGTGGCCCGGCCCACAGACGAAGATGGCGTCGAGGTCGCGCTCGCGGATGGCACGGTCGAGGTGGGTGTAGATGAAGTTGAGGCCCGGGGTCGTCCCCCAGTGCCCCAGCAAACGCGGCTTGATGTGCTCCGGCCGCAGCGGCTGACGGAGGAGCGGATTGTCGAGCAGGTAGATCTGCCCGACCGAGAGGTAGTTCGCGGCGCGCCAGTACGCGTCGAGCGCACGCAGCTCGTCTTCGGTCACGAGAATCCCCTTCCATGGACGTCCTGGTGGTCAACGCGGGCTCCACGAGCCTCAAGCTTCACCTCGTCGTCGGCGACGACTCCCAGCCGGTCGACGGGTTCGTGGCGGCAGACGCCGTCGGCCATCGAGTCGTCCACGGCGGGCGCCGCTTCGTCGCGCCGGCGCTCGTCGACGACGAAGTCGAGCAGGCGATCGCGGCGCTCGCCGTGCTGGCTCCGCTCCACAACCGGCGCGCGCTCGACGAGATCCGTCGTGCCCGCGAGGCGCTGCCGGCCGTGCCTCAGGTCGCCGTCTTCGACACCGCGTTCCACCGGACGATGCCGCCGGAGGCGTCGACCTACGCGATCCCGGAGCGATGGCGGGAGGAATGGGACGTCCGTCGCTATGGCTTCCACGGGATCTCCGTGCAGTGGGTCGCGTCGCAGGTCGAGGCAGAGAGGTTGGTCGTCTGCCACCTCGGCGGCGGCTGCTCGGTGACGGCGGTACGGGACGGCCACTCCGTGGACACGACGATGGGATTCTCGCCGCTGGAAGGGGTGCCGATGGCGACTCGGTCGGGCTCTGTCGATCCCGGCGCGCTGCTCTACCTCTTGCGAGAGCAGCTGTTGACCCTGGACGAGCTCGAGCAGGCCCTCGAGCACGAGTCCGGGCTGGCGGGACTTTCCGGCGGCGGCTCCGGAGACGTCCGTGAGGCGGCACCGCTCGCGCTCGACCTCTTCGTGCATCGCGTGGCGGGCGCGGTCGCGGCGATGGCGGCCGCCTGCGGCGGGATGGATGTTCTCGCGTTCACGGGCGGGATCGGCGAGCATGCGAGCACAGTCCGCGAGCGGATCGTCGAGCGGGTCCGGTTCCTCGGCGGATTTGGCGTGGAGATAGTCCCCTCGCGCGAGGAGTTGGTGATCGCGGCCGAGACCCGGCGACTGCTCCAAGCCTGAGCCGCTGCTCAGCGCGCGCTCACGCGGAGGCGAAGATCTCGCGGGGGCCGTGACCGGCCGCGACCGCCCTCGCGATGTCGAGCGTCGAGATGACGCCGATCGGGACGCTGGAGCCGTCCTCGGTGACCGCGAGGTGCGCGATCCCGTACTGCGACATCAGGCTGCCGGCCTCTTCGATCGAGCGGTCGGCGGCGATGCTGACGAGGGGCGTCACTGCTGTCGCGCCGGCCGTCACTCTGTCGAGGTCGAGCTGGGTGGCCGCGACGAGATCGAGGTCGGAGACGACCGCCCACAGCCGTGGCGTCTCGTCGTACTCGTCGAGACGCTCGAAG
>DASQCM010000065.1:0-6465 GCA_035634675.1 Gaiellaceae bacterium | reverse complement strand
CGACCCGTCGTCGCCGAGATCCACCTGGACCACGGTGGAGTCGCCGGCCGCGAGCCGAAGCGCGATCGCATCGTTCGCTTCGGTCCCCTTCACGTGCAGGGTGTGATGCTCGAGCCTCACCTGTCCCGGCTCGACGTGGTTCGGACGCGTGGGCGGAGCCGCGGCTCCCCTGGCCGGGAGCAGTGCCGCCGCCGCAATGGCGGCCCCCACCGCGACCATCGAAGGCAGCCTCCCGCGCCGTGCTGTGACCTTCCTGAGGCGAAGGTTCGTCATGCTTGTTCCTTTCCGAGTTATTGACCCCTTCGCCGCCTAGAGACCCCGAAGACACGCGTCTATTCCCGGGGAATATCGAGCGACGTTCGGTGTCTTCTTCAGGTGTGACCACTCAGACTCATTCGCCGCCCGCGGTACCGTGGAGGCCGTCATGTGGCTGAGACGGGGTCGCGAGGAAGGGGCCGACGCCAGCGGGGTCGCCGAGCTCGCGGCGCTCGCGGACGGGTCGCTTCCGCCCGAACGCCGCGCCGAGCTCGAGGCGCAGGTCGCCGCGTCTCCCGCGCTGGCCGATCGACTTGCCGAGCAGGAACGGGCGGTGGCGCTCCTCCAGGGTGCCGGGGACGAGGTCGACGCGCCGGCGGGGCTGCGCGCGCGCGTCGAGGCGCAACGACCGGCGCGCCCCGCGCGCGCCCCGCGGCGCCTCGCCGTCGCGGGTCTAGCGGCGGCTGCCGTGGCAGCGGCGGTGGTCGGCGTCTCCGTGGTCGCCGGCTCCGGCTCCCACGGCGCCCGCTTCCAGGTGGCCCTCGGGTCAACCCCGCTCGCGCCCGGAGCCAGTGGCGAGGCGACGCTGACGAAGACGTCCTCCGGGTGGCGAATCCACCTCGATGCCGCAGGGCTTCCGCGGCTTGCGAACGGCCGCTTCTACGAGGCCTGGCTGCGGAACTCGGGCGGCGCGCTCGTCCCGATCGGGACGTTCAACGAGGGCCGGGACGTGACACTCTGGGCCGGAGTCTCGCCGGCGAGCTTCACAGTGCTGACCGTCACGCGTGAGCGTGCGGACGGCAACCAGGCCTCGTCGGGCGAGAAGGTCCTCGCCGGCCCGGTCCGCACCCGCTGATCGGCCTCACTCGGGCTCGCCCTCGACCTGCCGCACGACCTGCTGGCGGGCGCGGTAGAGCCGGCTCATCACGGTCCCCTCGGGAATCCGCAAGGCACGCGCCGTCTCCTTGTAGGAGAGCCCCGTGACGTCGACTGCGACGAGCACGTCGCGATAGTCGGCGGGAAGGGCTGCCACGGCCGCGTAGACCTCGCCCGCCTCTACGGCAGCCGCCGGATCGGTCGCGTGCGGGTCGGAGACCATGTCCAGGTGCTCGTCGGGCAGCGGCGCAGTGCGGAGCCGGCGGCTCTCGGTGCGCTTCTGATTCAGGAAGGTGTTGCGGAGCGTTCTGAGGAGATAGCCGAGATCGTCCTCGTTGCGGAGGAAGCGAGGCTTGGCCAGCACCCTGGCGTACGTCTCCTGTACGAGGTCCTCGGCGTCCTGTCGCGACCCGCACAACGCCCAGGCCGCCCGGAACAGGCGGTCGATGTGGGCGCTCGCATGCTGCGGATCGAGCCGCGTTCGGGCGGCGGAGGACGTGATCCGGCTGACGATGGCCTGTTCCATGTCTTCTCAACTACGCGAACCGGGTTCAGCCGGGTTGGGCCGCCGTGGCCGCGAGGGTTGACAGCAAGGTCAGCGCCGTTGCGCCGGGCGTGCCGGGCGCGGCGCTATAGACCATCAGCACCTGTCCGCTCGCGCCGGGAACGGTCAGCCGGTCCCAGTCAAGCTCGATCTCGCCGATCTCAGGGTGGTTGAAGGTCTTGCGGCCTTTCATCCTCTTCACGGCGCCGTGCTCCTCCCAGAGCTGCCGGAAAACAGGCGAGCGCTCGATGAGCTCGGAGATCAGCGCCTGGACCCGCTGGTCAGGCTGTCCCTGCGTGTACCGAACCCGTAGCGACGCGACGAGGCCGGACCCGTCCCACCCGCCGGCGAAGAAGAGGTCACGGATCTCGGGGTCGAGGAAGATGAGGCGCGCCATGTTCCGCTCCGCGGGCGGCCGCCGCTCGAAGCCGCAGAAGAGAGCCGATGCGGTCGGGTTCCACGCGAGCAGGTCGAGCCAGGGCCCGACGATGAAGGCGGGCAAAGGCTCAACGGCGGCGAGCAGGCGGAGGAGGCCCGGGCGGACGTCCTCGAAGGGGTCGACGTCGTATACCGAGGCGCGGCCGGCCAGGGCGTAGAGATGCTTCCGCTCGACCGCGTCGAGCTGGAGAGCGCGAGCCAGAGAGTCGAGCACGGGCTCGGACGGCGTGATCCTGCCGGCCTCGAGCCGCTTGATGTAGTCGACGCTTACGGAGGCCAGCGCGGCCACCTCTTCGCGTCTCAGGCCCTCGACCCGCCGGCCGCGGCCCGCCCTGAACCCGACGTCCTCGGGCTGGATCTGGGCCCGGCGTGATCTGAG
The DNA here is from genome assembly GCA_035634675.1 of Gaiellaceae bacterium. Taxonomy (GTDB): domain Bacteria; phylum Actinomycetota; class Thermoleophilia; order Gaiellales; family Gaiellaceae; genus Palsa-739. The sequence goes on along the minus strand of DASQCM010000065.1, from coordinate 3,973 downwards.
GAATTCACCCAGCTCGTTGCTCATGCAGCGATTGTCGCAGGCCGCCACCCCGCTGATCCAGGGAGAATTTTTCCCCGTCTGGCGGGAATACGTGGCGGCCTGCTTGCAACGAGCACGCTCGCACGCTCACGCGTCGGCGACAGGGACGAGCTCGTCGAGCGACGCCGAGAGCTGTGCGAACGGGTGATAGAAGGCCTCGAGGGCACGCTCCGGCGGGACGTCGAAGACGATCGTCTCGTCGTACGCGGAGTCCCAGACCTCCACCGTGGTGCCGTTGTCGAGTGGGCTCCAGTAGAGCGTCACCTCGATCCCGCCGCTGACCCGGCTCGCGAGCTCGCGACGGGGCTGAACGACCAGCTCTTGCTCTTTCATGACCATTCCTCTCATTTCGCGTAGGGAGATCGGTTGGGGCCGCCCGCGTTCAGACGGCCCCGAGCGGTCGCCTAGTAGCCGCCTCCCATGGAGGAGGCGCTGACGATCTTGTTGCCGGCGGGCGAGAGCACCCACCACTTGCCGCCGGAGAGGTCGAGGCCCTGACCGGTGGTCTGGCCCTTCCCCGAGTCGGCCGCGTACCTGTAGAGCGGGTGATGGCGGTACGTGACCTGGAGGCGGCCGTCGGCCCGGCGGGTCGTGCCGAGCAGCGACTGCTTCGCCCCGGCGATCGCCTTCGGCTTGCCCGAGGCGATCAGCGGCGGCCAGTAGACCGCGCACGAGCCCGAGCAGGAGCTCTTGCCGTTCCGGTCCCTGGCGAAGAGATACAGCGTGCGGCCGCGCGCGTCGACGAGGATCCGCCCGAGGTTCGAGCTGGCGACGCCGACCTTCGTGCCGGCGTTCGCTGAGCTCGACGCCGAGGCGACGTTGAGCCCGAACATGAGCGAGAACGCGGCTGCGGCGGTGCCGATCGTGAGAACCAGACCTTTCATTTGGTGCTCCTTCCGGATGCGTTTCGCCATCGCCTTTGCGATAGCTGCTGTTGACCGGAAGGACTCCTGCGGGACCCGGTTATTCCCGGTGCGTCAGGTGGCACCGATCAGGCCGTGCGCAAGTGCAAAGAGCACGAGCTCGGCGCGCGTCCTGAGCTGCAACTTGCGCATGATGTGCGCGCGGTGCGTGTCCACGGTCCGCACCGAGATGAAGAGCTTCTTGCCGATCTCCTGGTTCGTGTGTCCGAGCGCGAGCAGGTGCAGCACGTCCTGCTCACGATCCGACAACGGCTCGAGCGCGGGCACGCCGTCGGCAATGACGAGCTGGGCGCCGAGGTCGGGATCGACGTAGCGCTCGCCCGCCGCGACCCGGCGGACCGCCTCGACCACCTCGTTGTCGGACGCTCGCTTGGGGACGTAGCCGTGCGCGCCCGCCGAGATCGCCTGCCGCACCGGCGTCGGCCCGGTCTGCGACGACACGACGAGAATCCGGCTCTCGGGCGAGGCGCTGAGGATCTCGGGGATCGCCTGGTAGCCGCTCTTGCGTGGAAGCAGCAGGTCGATCAGGACGACGTCGGGCTGGAGGACGCGTGCTCTCGTGACTGCCTGCTCGGCGGTCTCGGCCTCGCCGACCGGAACGATCCCGTCCTCCTGCTCGAGCCGCAGCCGAAGCGAGGAGCGGAAGACCGCGTGGTCGTCGACGAGGAGGACGCGGATCATGCTCCGGCTCCGGTCGTCGCGATGACGGCACGAGTCCCGCCGATGGCCCGCGGCCTGAGCTCCAGGACGCAGCCGCACCGTTCGACGAGGCGGCGGCACAACCGCAGCCCGAGCTGGGTTCCGGTGGCGTAGCCGTCACCGGACGCGATCCCGACGCCGTCGTCGTCGACGACGAGCACCTGGCGATCGCCGCGCGCGACGGCCGAGACGTGGATGTGTTCCGCGCCGGCCGCGATCGCGTTCGCAAGCAGGTTGCGGAGGACGAGGCGCAGCGCGTCAGGCGGGATCGGGAACTCTCCGGTCGCGCTCGCGACGATCTCGACTTCGACGTCTCCGAGGTCCGCGATCGCGCGCTCGAGGCATTCCGCCAGTCGAGCCACGCCGGCGGCAGCCGGGTCTGCGCGCACCGCCTCGAGGATCGAGTCCACGAGCTCGAGCGCGCGTGCGAGTCCGGCATGCGGATCGTCGTCGCGTAGAGCGGTGATCAGCGCCGATCGCACGTCGTGCGCGACCAGCCCGGCGAAGTCGTCGAGCGCCTCCGTCTTGCGGGCAAGTCGCACGACGTGCTCGGTGAGTTGCTCTTCCATCGACCCCGTTGTGGGCAATGCGGTCTGCATGGCGGTTACTCCTTTGAGCCGGCGCGGGCAAGCAGGGCTCGGATTGCGTCACCGGAGAGGTCCGTCTTCGACACGAAGCCGACTCCGCCGCCCTCCTCGACGAGCTCGGCCAGCTCTGACCACGACTCCGCCGAGATCAATACGACCGGCGGTCCGCCGTTCGGGAGGCCGGCGAGCCTCCGCGCGACGTCGACGCCGCGCTCGGCGCCCAGATCGACGTCGACCAGCACGACATCGGGATCGAGCCTCTCCGTCTGGGCGACGGCCCGGTCCGCCGTGGCAGCTGAGCCGACGACCGTGACGCCGTCGTCGGCGAGGAGCTGTACAGCGGCTTCGAGGAACTCCGGGCTGTCGTCCACGATCAGGCAGGTGATTGGTGTACGGGGAACCGGTTCGATCTCCACTGTCCAATGATCGACGCCCGCCCACCTGCGCGCCAGACGGAGAACGGTCGAGTTGCCGCCCGCTATCGCGGTACGCGCGGCTACCGGCTAGCCGGTAGAAAGCCCGACACCGCTGGTTGCCAACGGCGCCGAGAGGGCGTAGACAACGCAGGTATGTCCGAAGGGGAAAGCGCACCGCGGGTGGCCATCGCCGACGACGACGTGCTCTTGCGGCAGGGTCTGGCCGCTCTGCTGCGGGAAGCGGGCTACGACGTGGTGGGCGAGGCGGGCGACGCCGAAGGGCTGATCGAGCTCGTCCGGAAGGAGCGGCCGGACGTGGCCATCGTCGACATCCGGATGCCGCCCACGCACACGACCGAGGGCCTCGAGGCGGCACGAACGATCCGCGAGGAGCTGCCTGACTGCGCGATCCTGGTCCTCTCGGCGCATATCGAGGTCGAGCACGCGATGGACCTGCTCGGCGCCGGCACTGGGATCGGCTATGTCCTGAAGGCGCGGGTCGGAGACATCGACGAGCTCACGGACACGCTCGAGCGGATCCGCGCGGGAGGATCCGTGGTCGACCCAACGCTCGTGGAAGAGCTCGTGCGGGCCCGGCGGGCGCGGGACCCGCTCGAGGAATTGACCCCGCGTGAGCGTGACGTCCTCACGCTCATGGCCGAGGGCCGCTCGAACGCCGGAATCGCCCGAAGCATCTGGCTCGCAGAGAGCACCGTCGAGAAGCACGTGAAGCACATCTTCCAGAAGCTGCGACTGCCGGACGCCCCGGACGATCACCGCCGCGTTCTGGCCGTGATCACGTTTCTCGGCTCGAAATAGCTGTCTAGCGCGCGATCGGGAATTGCACCCGGAGTCTCGTGCCGCCCTGCAACGGGCTGCCGATCGAGATCGTCCCGTCGAGGGCCTCGACCCGGTCGGTGAGGCCGAGGATGCCCGAGCCACGCGCGGGGTCGACGCCTCCGACGCCATCGTCGCGGACCTCGAGCGACAGGATCCGATCGTCGTGCGTGGCGCTCAGCTCGACGGTGGACGCGCGCGCGTGTTTGGCGACGTTCGTGAGCGCCTCGGAGGCGATGTAGTACGCGGCCGCCTCGACCTCCGTCGGGAGCCGTTCGTCGAGCCTTACGTCGACGTGGATCGGGATCTCGGATCGACGGGCGAGTGCCCTGAGCGCCGGTCCGAGCCCGGCCTCGGTGAGGATGGTGGGGTGGATGCCGCGGGAGACCTCGCGGAGCTCGTCCGAGGTGTCCTTCAGGCCCTCGGCAAGCTCTGTCGCGAGCCCGGGCAGCTCGTCCGGAGCCCGCCGCGC
>DASQCM010000064.1:0-5922 GCA_035634675.1 Gaiellaceae bacterium | reverse complement strand
GTCAAGGTCACCCTTGGCCCGAAGGGGCGCTACGTCGTGCTCGACAAGAAGTTCGGCGCTCCCACCATCACGAACGACGGCGTCACGATCGCACGTGAGATCGAGGTCGAGGACGTCTTCGAGAACCAGGGCGCACAGCTCGTGCGCGAGGTCGCCACTGCGACGAACGACGTCGCCGGCGACGGCACCACGACGGCGACGGTCCTCGCCCAGGCGATCGTCCGCGAGGGCATGAAGAACGTCGCGGCCGGTGCCAACCCAATGGCGCTGAAGCGCGGCGTCGAGACCGCGGTCGATGCGGTCGTCGAGAACCTCAAGACGCAGTCGAAGGACGTCTCGGGCCGCGAGGACATCGCGCGCATCGCGACGGTCTCCTCGCGCGAGCGGGAGATCGGCGACGTCATCGCCGACTCGATCGAGAAGGTCGGCAAGGACGGCGTCGTCAACGTCGAGGAGGGCCAGACCCTTGGGCTCGAGCTCGAGTTCACCGAGGGTATGCAGTTCGACAAGGGCTACCTCTCGCCCTACATGATCACCGACCCCGAGCGGATGGAGGCGGTGCTCGAGGATCCCTACATCCTCATCGCCAACTCGAAGATCGGCGCGGTCAAGGACCTTCTGCCGGTGCTCGAGCAGGTCATCCAGTCCGGCAAGCCGCTGCTGATCGTCGCGGAGGACGTCGAGGGCGAGTCGCTCGCCACGATCGTCGTCAACAAGCTCCGCGGCACCTTCCAGGCAGTCGCCGTCAAGGCGCCCGGCTTCGGAGACCGCCGCAAGCGGATGCTCGAGGACATCGCCATCCTCACCGGTGGCGAGGTCATCACCGAGGAGATGGGCCTCAAGCTCGAGAACACCAAGCTCTCGCAGCTCGGCCGCGCGCGGCGCATCGTCATCGACAAGGACACGACGACGATCATCGACGGGGCGGGCGAGACCGACGCCATCAAGGGCCGGATCAAGCAGCTGAAGTCCGAGATCGAGAACACCGACTCCGACTTCGACCGCGAGAAGCTCCAGGAGCGGCTCGCCAAGCTGTCCGGCGGCGTCGCCGTGGTCAAGGTCGGCGCTTCGACCGAGACCGAGATGAAGGAGAAGAAGCACCGCGTCGAGGACGCGCTGCAGGCTGCCCGCGCGGCTCTCGAGGAGGGCCAGGTTCCGGGCGGCGGCGTCGCGCTCATCAACGCGGCGGAGGCGGTCAGCGACGACGTCCTCGGCAAGCTCGAGGGCGACGAGCGGACCGGTGCCGCGATCATCTTCAAGGCACTCGAGGAGCCGCTTCGGCAGCTCTCCTACAACGCGGGCCTCGAGGGGTCGGTCGTCGTCCAGCAGGTGCGGACGGCGGAAAAGGGCTTCGGCCTGAACGTCGAGACCGGCGAGGTCGAGGACCTGCTCAAGAGCGGGATCGGCGACCCGACCATGGTCACGCGCTCAGCGCTGCAGAACGCCGCGTCGATCGCGAAGAACATCCTCACCACCGAGGCGGTCGTCGCCGAGGCCCCGGAGAAGAACCCCGTGGGCGCCGGCGCCGGCATGCCGGACATGGGCGGGATGATGTAAGGAGCCGTCCAGCGGCTTTGGATGGAGGGCCGGCTTACAGTCGGCCCTCTGTCATTTCCGGGCGAGCACGATCTCGGTGTCGCCCGGCCAGTCCCAGAAGAGACCGTCGGGCGAGCGCGCCGCCAGAAGCTCCCGCACCTCCGCCGCGAAGTCGTCGACCCGGTCGCCGTACAGGTGCGGCGCAGAGGAAGACATCGAGAAGTACCCGGACAGCACGCTTTCGCTGTCTCGCAGCAGATCGGGGACGCCGGGAGCGAAGATCGACCGTGGCGCCCCGAACCTCGTGCGGACGAGGATGTCTTCGAAGCCGTGGTTTCGAACGGGCGTGAAGCCCTGGCCGGAGCGCAGCTTTGGCCCGAGGTACTTCGCCACCAGCGCCCTGATCTCCTCGTGCGGGATCGGCGGGACTCCCGGGTTCGGCGGTTTCGGTCGATCCTCGACCGTGTGCACGATCAACGCCAGTGCGCCGCCAGGCTCGAGCAGGTCGTAGACCGTCTCGGCCACGCGTGCTTCGTCCGTCCAGTGGAATGACTGGCCGAAGGTGACGACCCGGTAGAGGCCGGGTGCCGCGTCGGGCAGGTCCTCGGCCCGCGCGTGAACCCAGCGGATATTCGTGAGCCCGTGCTCGTCGGCGTGGCGGCGAGCCTCGCCGAGCATGTCCGCGTCGGGGTCGAGGCCGACTGCCTCCTCGAACAGGGGCGCAAGCCGGACGGTGAGGATGCCGGGGCCGCAGCCGCCGTCGAGCAGCCTGCCGCTTCCGTCGAGACCGAGCTCCTCGGATAGGACGGCCTCGAGTTGCGGCGAGTAGGGCGGCCGGCCGTACCGATAGTGCGCTGCGGCGCCCTGGAAGATCGTGGGGTCGTACGGCACTACCAGCGCCCGCTGCCGGCCAGCCAGAAGACCGTGAGCAGGAAGGCGACGAAGGCGGTGCAGAAGAGGAGGCCGAGCCACATCACCGAGCGGGGCTGGTAGCGCTTGCGGTAGCCGTGCGCCGCCCAGTCGGCCCACTCCTTCTGCGATTCGGTACGAACGTCGTCCAGGTCGTCGTCTTCCACGCCGAAAACCCTACGCCGAACGCGAAACGGCGCCCTTGCGGGCGCCGTTTCGCGTAGGGGGAGGTGGTTCAACCGCTCTATCGGCAGCGGGTCACCCGACCTTTACCCCGTTTGGGGGGAGGGTGCGTACCCAAGATGGATGACGCCGTTGTCGTACGCCTCGCAGGCGGCGAGCGTCAGGGTCAGCGGCGCGGCGCCCTCGGGGAACAACCTCGGCCCGGTCCCGCGCGTGAGCGGGTAGACGAAGAGGTGCAGCTCGTCGACGAGGCCGTCGGCGAGCATGGCCCGCACGAGCGTCCCGCTGCCGCTCACGTAGATGTCGCCGTCGACGTCGCCCTTGAGCCTGCGGACGGTCTCCGGGTCGTAGGGCCCGAGGACGGTCGAGTTGCGCCAGGTGAGGTCGGTCAGCGTCGAGGAGACGACGTACTTCGTCGTGTCGTTGAAGAACGGCGCCCCGGGATCGTCCTCTGCGGTTCGCACCGACCACGCAGGCTCGAACATCTCGTATGTCGTGCGCCCCAGGAGGATCGCCTTCGAGCCGGCGGTCAGCGCGCCGATCGTTTCGCCCATCTTCGGGTCGAAGCCGAAGTCGAAGCTCCACGTTGGCGCGTCGACGATGCCGTCGAGCGTCGTGAACTCGTGCACGAGGATCGCGCCCATCAGAACCCATACCTCTCTTCCTTCCAGGGATCGGCCTCGTTGTTGTAGCCGTACCGCTCCCAGAAGCCCGGCCGGTCGGACGTCGTCAGCTCGATCCCGTTCAGCCACTTGGCGCTCTTCCAGAAGTAGCGCGACGGGACGACGAGGCGCACCGGGCCGCCGTGCTCGCGGGCGAGCGGCTCGCCGTCGGCCTCGTAAGCGACGAGCGCGTTGTCCTCCTCGAGCGCTGCGAGGGGCAGGTTCGCTGTGTAGTTCTTCTTGGCGTGCGCGATCGCGAAATGGGCGGACGGCTTCGGGCGGCACAGCTTCGCGAGCTCTCGCCAGTGAACGCCGCGGAAGCCGGCGTCGAACCTGCTCCAGCGCGTCACGCAGTGGATGTCCGTCGTGATCTCCGCCACGGGCAGCGCGCGGAGCTGCTCGTAGTCGAGCGTGACCTCCTCCTCGACCTCGCCCCAGAGTCGCAGCTCCCAGGTCGCGACGTCGACCTTCGCGGCCCGTCCCACGTGGAGGACCGGCCACTTCTCCGTGAAGTACTGGCCCGGCGGCAGGCGCGCGGGGTCGTATCCCGCGGCGCGGACCTTGTCCTCTGCCTTGGATCGGAAGAGCGGCACGGCTTCCTACACTAGATCGCATGGATGTGGCAGTGAGAGAGCGGGACTTCGCCCGCGTCGCCGGGCCGGATGCGGCGGACTACCTCCAGCGCATGGTCTCGAACGACGTGGAGGCGCTCGCCGCCGGCGACGCTTGCCCGGCGCTCCTCCTCAACGCGAAGGCGCGCGTGATCGCGCCACTCGTTGTGCTGCGGCGCGCCGACGACGACTTCCTCCTGCTCACCGAGCCCGGGCTGGGCGAGGTGGTACGCGGGCACCTGACGCGGATGCGCCTGCGCGCCAGCTGCGAGATCGAGCCGGAGCAGCACGAGTCGGTGCTCGTCTTCGGCGGCGACACCGGCTTCGCCACGGACTGGCCCGGCGCGCACGAGGCGCTCGACGCTGGGCTCGAGCCGACGCTCGCTGAGGAGGAGCTCGAGGTGCGGCGGATCGAGAGCGGCGTCCCGCGCTGGGAGCACGAGATCGACGACCGGATCCTCCCGGCCGAGGCGGGCCTCGACGAGACGCACGTCTCCTTCTCGAAGGGCTGCTACCCCGGGCAGGAGCCCGTGGCGCGGCTCCACTACCGCGGCCATCCGAACCGCGGGCTGCGCGTGGTCGAGCTCGACGAGGTGCCCGAGCAGAACGCGCCGCTGCTGCACGACGAACGGGAGGTCGGCCGCGTGACGAGCGCCGCGCAGAGGGCGGACGGCAGCGTCGTGGGGCTCGCGTACGTGCGGACGGAGGTGCCGGATGACGCGCCGCTCGCGCTCGCGGCTCGAGCCGGCTGAGTGGTATTCGATCCGCCCCGTGCGGAGCATGAAGCCGGCGACGTACACCTGCCCGCTCTGCGGGTATCACCTGCATGCGATGAGCGACCACGTCCTGATCGCGCCGGAGGGCGACACGGGCCGCCGCCGGCATGCGCATCTCGAGTGCGTCGCCGCCGCCGATCTGCCGGGCCGTCCAGCGCAGCCGGGGCTGCTCTCGCGGCTGCTGGGCCGCGGCTAGCGCCTCGCTACACTGACCGTCCCGAGCGCCCGTAGCTCAGGGGATAGAGCGCTGCCCTGCGGAGGCAGAGGTCGCATGTTCGAATCATGCCGGGCGCACTTCTCCGTGCCCTTGCTCCAGAATCGGGCTGTGCCTCTGTACCTCACGGAGCTAGACGTCGCCAACCTCCTCTCGCCGGCCGACGCGGTGGAGGCGATCGAGGCCTGTTTCCTGCGGATGGCGGGCGGCGCGGTCGAGAACCGGCCGCGGTATCGCTTGCGGCTCGAAGGCGGAGCGCTCGCAGTCATGGCCGCCTCCGATCTCGAGCTTGGCTACGCCGGCGCGAAGGTCTACGCGGGCTTCCCGGATGGTGCGCGCTTCGTGGTTCTTCTCTTTCGCGCCGACGAGCCCGAGCTGGTCGCCGTGCTCGAGGCGGACAAGCTCGGCCAGCTGCGCACAGGCGCTGCGAGCGGAGTCGCCGCCAAGCACCTCGCAAAGAGCGGCGCGCGCAGCCTCGGCGTGATCGGCTGCGGCTGGCAGGCCCAATCGCAGATCGCGGCAATCCGCGCCGCGCTCCCGGATCTGGAACGCGTCGTCGCCTACTGCCGCACCGAGGAGCGGCTGCGTGCGTTCTCCCAGGAGCAGGGCGCCGAGCCCGCGGAGAGCTCCAGCGACGCAGCCGAGTGCGACGTCGTCGTCACCGTGACCCCGTCGTCCGATCCGGTCCTCCGGGGTGAGTGGCTGGAGCAGGGTGCGCTGGTCTGCGCCGTCGGCGCGAACGACGGCCGCCGCCGCGAGCTCGACAACATCGTCCTCGAGCGCGCGGCCTTCGTCTGCTGCGACTCGCTCGACGACGCGAAGCTCGAGTCCGCGGACCTGATCGAGCCCGTCGAGTCCGGTGTCCTCGACTGGCTCGAGGTGCACGAGCTGCAAGAGGTGGTCGGCGGCCAGGTGTCGGGGCGCCAGTCGGACGAGGACATCGTCGTCTTCAAGTCGAACGGCCTCGCCGCGTGGGACGTGGCCGTGGCCGCCGCGGCGGTCGAGCGCGCGCGCGTGGCTGGAGCCGGCAC
>DASQCM010000063.1:0-2499 GCA_035634675.1 Gaiellaceae bacterium | reverse complement strand
CGTTCGAGGCGGTCTGTGACGTGCTCGAGGAGCGGCTGGGCGCGGAGCGTGCCGTCCTCCCCGGCGCGGGCCACTCGGTACAGCGCCTCGGCGAGCCGTTCAACGAGCTGCTGACAACCTTCGTCGAGCGCGCCGAAACCGGGTAGCAGGACATGTCTCGGTATCCGTTACCGGGACAGGTCCGAAGCTGCTGAGGCGATCTGCTCGTTTCCGCATGAATGCCTGAGGATCCTCCCCTTGGGCATGTGTCGGTATCTGATACCTGGACACGCATCGCATGACACTGCCTTAAGGTTCGGGTGAGCCTGCGGTTCGCTAATCCTTCCTAACTCCAGCACACGCGAGAGAACTACGTCGGCTCAAGCCCGTCCCGAAGCTCCTCGCCCGCGAGGACACCCGGTACGAGCAGGAACGAGAGCACGAGCGCGGCGCCCCCGGCGCCCGTGACGACGAGCAGCGCCCGCACTCCGAACGCGTCGGCGAGGGGGCCGACGACCGCGAGCGCGACCGGCATCAGGCTCGTCGAGACGAGCCAGTCGATGCTGTTGACGCGGCCGAGCAGGTCTCCCTGCACCCGCTCGTGGATCAGCGTCATCCAGACCACGAGGCCGACCGTGGAGAGCGCCCCCATCAGGAAGCTCGCGACCATCGCCGTCGCGGCGCTCATCGCGAAGCCGAACAGACCGACCGCCAAGACCTTCCCCGCGAGCACGACGAAGAGGAGAGTCACGGGACGCCGCGGTCTCCCGCGCGAGCCGGTCGCCAACGCAGCCACGATCGCCCCGACGCCGCCGGCCGCGTAGACCGCTCCGAGCGTCGCGGCGCTCCCGCCCAGGTCGTTGCGCACCAGGACCGGGACGAGCGCCTGCACGCAACCCCAGGTCGCGACCGTGCCGATCGCGTCCGCTCCCATCCCGGCCCAGAGCCATGGCACCTGCCTGACCGCACTGAGCCCCTCGCCGACGTCGCGCAGGACCGAGCGGATGCTCCGCTCCGCCTTCCCGAGCACGGTGCGCGGCACCGACATGCAGGAGAGGATCACGGCCGAGACGCCAAACGTTGCCGCGTCCACCGCCATCGCGGCCCCGACCCCGAGCCCGGCGACGAGGACGCCGCCCAGCGCCGGCCCCGCCAGCCTGAGGGCGAGAGGCCGGTTGATCTGGTTGAGCGAGTTCGCCTGAGTGAGGATCTCGCGATCGACGAGGTCCGGGACGATCGCGCCGTACGCGGGCCCGAACACCGCCTCGCTCGCGCCGTAGCCCGCGACGAGGATGAACAACTTCCAGAGTGAGAGAGCACCCGAGAGCGAGAGAACCGCGATTGCGCCGACGAAGATCCCGGAGACGATGTTTGCGCCGAGAAGCACGCGGCGGCGCGGCAGGCGGTCGGAGAGCACGCCGCCGAAGAGCAGCATCGCGATGTGGGGCAGCGTGAAGGCGAGCCAGACGAGTGCGAGCGCCGTCGCGCTGTTGGACAGCGCGAGGGTCTGCCACCCGATGGCGACGTACCAGATCCCGTCCCCGAGCAGCGAGATGGTGCTCGCCGACCAGAGGAGTCGAAAGTCGCGGCTTGCGAAGGGCGCGAGGAAGCGACTCATCCCCAGGATGCGCCGGGCCGTTCGCTGAAACACCCGCTGGAGCCGCCGAAACGACGGCCGAGTCGACCGGCGGCTCCGTGGCCGGATGCGGTTTGCCGCAGCCCCCGGAGCTAGCTGCCCCAGGCAGCCAAGCGAACGTCCATTTTGCGCAACCTCCTCTCCACTGAACCACCCCCCATTGGGGGTACCCCGATCGAGGGTGCGCATAGGCTGGCACACGCGTCGGATCAGGTCAACAGTCCGAAAGGACGGGTCGCTCGCCCTTCCTGGGCGGGAAGGCGTCAGGCGATCTTCCGCAGCGGATCCCCGGGTTTGCGCCGCCGCTGGATCCGGTTGCCGAGCTTCACGATCTCCAGCACGTAGACGACGTACACCGAGAAGACCACCGCGACGAGCCCGATCGCGGCCGCGAGCACGGTCCACCACGGGTGCCAGACGCCGTGGGCGCGGAAGGGGACGAACCGCGTCGCGAATGCGGCCGCCGCCAGTGCGATGCACCAGGCCCAGATCGTCAGCGCCGCCCGCCGCTGCGAGAAGCCGCGTCGCAGGAAGCGGTGGTGCAGGTGCGCCTGGTCGGCCTCGAACACGCTCTCCCGGTTCTTGAGCCGCCGCACGACCACGAAGGTCGTGTCCACGATCGGGACGGCGAGCACGAGGAGCGGGAAGAACAGGGCGACCGTGGCCGCCGTCTTCAGCAGCCCCTGCACTGACACGGCCGCGAGCACGTAGCCGAGCAGCAGCGCGCCCGAGTCGCCCATGAAGATCCGCGCCGGATAGAAGTTGTGGCGGAGGAAGCCGACGCAGGCGCCGAAGATGATCGCGGACAGGACCGCCGCGTCGACCTTCCCGAGCGAGAGTGCGATCACGCTGAACGTGAGGCCTGCGATCGCCGAGACCCCGGC
>DASQCM010000062.1:0-19326 GCA_035634675.1 Gaiellaceae bacterium | reverse complement strand
GAGGATCGTCTTCGCCCCGAGGTGCATCCCGATCTTGCAGAAGACGGCGTTGATCGAGTGCTCGAGCGCTTGGGAGAAGTTGACGTTGCCGAACGCCTCGTGGCCGCCCGGCGAGTCGGGCGCGCTCGAGTTGAAGACCCTCTGCCCGTACTCGGTGCAGTAGCCGGGGTCGAAGAAGCGCGAGTTCGGCGTGTAGGCGCCCGTGTCCAGCGCGGCGGAGGCGGTGACGAGCTTGAACGTCGAGCCGGGTGGATAGAGGCCCTGCGTCGCGTTGTTCTGCAGGGCCGAGGCGTCGCCGCAGGTTCCCTGGATCTTCTTGATCTTCGCGAAACCGCCTGGCTTCAGGATGAGGTTCGCGTCATACGTGGGCGACGACGCCATTGCGTAGATCGCGCCGGTCTTCGCGTCCATCACCACGACGGCGCCGCACCGGCCGGCGAGCTGCTGGAGCGCTAGCCGCTGGATCGCGGGACGCAGCGTGAGGATCACGTTGTTCCCGTGCACGGTCTGCCCGCCGAGCTTGTCGAGCTCCTCCTTGAGCGTGTTGCTCAGGTTCGTGTTCGCGCCCGTGAGGTAGTCGTCGAACGACTCCTCGAGCCCCGTCGTCGTGCCGGCCGCGGTCGAGTAGCCGATCACCTGCGGCGCGAGGTTGGTCGCCGGGTAGCGGCGGGTGAAGATCGTGAGGCCCTTCTTGCGGTGCTTCACGTTCGTCGCGAGGACGCCCCCCCCGGCGCCGAGGATCTTGCCGCGGTCGACCGTGAGCCGCGAGACGAGCTGGATCGCGTTGTCCTGCCGGTCCGCGAGATCCCCGACGGCCCAGGTCTGCCAGTACGTCGTCGACACGAGCAGGGCGGCGAGCAGGACCATCGCGGCAACCGAGACATGGAGGAGCTGCTTGTTCACGCGCCGGCCCCCTGGCGGTTCGCCCTATGGGAGATCAGAAGCAGCCCCGCGACGAGCAGGAAGTTGGCGACGATGCTCGATCCTCCGTACGAGACGAAGGGGAGCGTGATGCCCGTGAGCGGGATGACGCGCGTGATCCCGCCGACGATCACGAACGTCTGGAACGCGAAGCCGAAGCTGAGCCCCGCGGCGAGCAGCTTGGAGAAGCCGTCGCTCGCGGCCAGCGCGATCCGGAAGCCGCGCAGGACGAAGGCCATGTAGAGGAGGAGCACCGCGGCGATGCCGACGAGGCCGAGCTCCTGCGCCAGGGCCGAGTAGATGAAGTCCGTGTTCAGGTCGGGGATCACCTGTCGCCCGGTCGCTCCCGTGAAGATCCCGTGGCCCAGGCCGGTGCCGCCGAAGCCGCCGTGGCCGAGGGAGTAGAGCGACTGCACCTCCTGGTAGCTCTGGCAGTTCTGCCTGAGGGACGGCTGGCCGCTGAGCGGGCAGTAGATCTTGTGGGTCGACCAGGGCGAGATCCAGTTCGTGATCCGCTCTCGCACGTGAGGTCTTACCGACGTGATTGCGTACGCGCCCACGAGGAAGAGGCCGAGCGCGCCGGCGACGAAGGAGAGCCTCGCCGTGGCGATGTAAAGCATCGCGACGAAGATCCCGTAGTAGAGAAGCGCGCTGCCCAGGTCGTTCGTCACGAAGAGGACGAGCATCGCGCCGCCCCAGATCGCGAGCAGCGGCCCCCAGTCCTTCAGCCTCCCCTGCGCGAGCACCTCGCGCTTCTCGCGCAGGTACGCCGCGAGAAAGACGATCAGCGCGATCTTCCCGAGCTCGCCCGGCTGGATCTGGAGCGAGCCGACGTGGATCCAGAGCCGCGAGCCGTTGATCGTCTCCCCGATGACGGGCGCGAGCGGAAGGAAGAGCAGCGCAATCGCGGTGACCCCGAAGATGTACTTGTACCGCTCGAGCGCGCGGTAGTCCCTCTGGAGCCAGAACAGCGTCGCGGAGAAGGCGGCGACGCCGATCACGATCCAGAGCGCCTGGCGGAACGCGTTGCTCGCCCCGAGGCGGTAGATCTCCGTCACCCCGATCGCGGTGAAGAGGGCCGCCATCGGCAGCAGGTACGGATCGGCCAGCGGCACGGTGATGCGCGCGACCACGTGCGCGACGAGGTAGAGGCAGAAGAAGAAGACGGCATAGCCCAGCGAGCCGCCCGAGATCTGCGAGTTGAGCGCGATATAGACCGTGGCGAAGCCGGTCGCCGTCAGGACGCCGACCGTGAGGAGTGCTGCGAGCTCGCGGTTGCGGAGGCTCAGCGGAGCAGCCCCCAGAGGATCAGGGCCGCGGCGATCAGCAGCAGGAGGAGCGCGAGCAGGACGACGCGGACGCGGCGCGGATCGGGTGCCGGCCTGTCCGCCCCAGCATCAGCGGCAGTCGGCTCGTCCGTTTCCACGTACTCGCGGGTCTCCTCATCCGGCTCCGCCGCGTCGATCGCGGGCATCGCCACCGTGTCCTCGAGGTTCGCGGCCGCGTCCGCCGTCACCCGGAACGCGAGGGCGGTGATGTTGTCCTCGCCGCCCCCGCGGTTCGCGGCGGAGACGAGCGCCTTCACGGCTTGCTCGAGGTCGTCACGGTTGCGGTGCACGAGCTCGAGGATCTCCTCGTCCTCGACCATGTCGGTCAGCCCGTCGGAGCAGATCAGGAAGATGTCGCCTTCCTCGGCCTCGATCGTGAAGCTGTCCACGTCCACGTCGGGATCCGTCCCCACCGCGCGCGTGATCACGCTTCGCTGGGGATGTAGCTGGGCTTCCTGCTCGGAGAGCTTCCCGCTCTTGACCAGCTCGTTCACGAGCGAGTGGTCGTCGGTGAGCTGCTCCATCGTGTCGCCGCGGACGAGGTAGGCGCGCGAGTCGCCAACGTGGCCGATCGCGACGGTCATCCCTTCGACGAGCGCGACGGTCATCGTCGTGCCCATGCCGGAGGCGGTGGGGTCGTTCGAGGCGCGGTCGTAGATGAGGCGGTTGGCCTCCTGGATGAGCGCGTCGACCTGAGCGGGGCCGTCGAGACCGTTCGAGTCGCCGCCCTTCAGCGTCCCGGCCGCCAGCCCCGACGCGACCTCGCCCGCCTGCGCGCCGCCCATCCCGTCGGCGACGGCGAAGAGCGGCGGCGAGACGACGTAGTCGTCCTCGTTGTGGCGCCGCCGGCGCCCCGTGTCGCTCGCAACTGCGTATGCGGCTACGGGCACGTCAGTCCTCCTCCACCCGGAGGTCGGTCTCGCCGACGCGGAGGACGTCGCCCGGGTCGAGCCGCTGCGCGCCCAGGACGCGCGCGCCGTTGACATATGTGCCGTTCGTCGAGTCGAGATCCTGCACCCACACGCCGTCGCCGCGCGACTCGATGCGGGCATGCCGGGCCGAGGCGAAGTCGTCCCCCTCGAGCACCAGATCGTTTTGCCCGCCGCGGCCGAGGGTGAGCGGCGCGGAGTTGACCGGGAACTCGTCCCCCTCGTCGAGGCTCGGGCTGCGCTGGACGACGAGCCGCACAGACCTGGCTCTCGAGGCGGAGCGACCCAGCCCCGCGGCCGCAGCGGCTCCGGGGGTGAGGATCATGCTGTCCTGGCTCGGCGCTTGCCGCTCCTGCCGCCCCGCCGAGCGGATCACGCGGATGACGAAGAGGTAGAGGAGCACGATGAACGCGACCTTGAGCGCGAGCAGCAGCTCCGCGACACCGGTGGTGGCCAGAGGCTGCACGGGTTCGCTATTCCCGCTCGGTCGAGAAGGTGAGCGTCGTCTCGCCGACGGTGAAGCGCGAGCCGTCGCCGAGGCGCGCGCGAGAGACGCGCTTGCCGTCCACCTCCGTCCCGTTCGTCGAGCCGAGGTCGACGAGCCAGTAGACCGAGCCCTCCTGCACGATCTCCGCGTGGCGGCGGGAGACGTTTGGATCCTCGATCTGGACGTCGGCGTCGCGCGAGCGGCCAAGGACGGAGCGCTTCTGGTCGAGAACGCGCCGCTCGCCGTTCCAGCTCAGGACCGCGACCTCTCGCTCAACGCCGAGCTCCGCAAGCGAGGCAGCCTCGGTCGGCTGCGTCCGCGGCTTGTAGATCATCGTCGCGCCGGGCACCGCGGCCTCCGGTGCTGGAGCCTGCTCCTCGGCGCTGCGACCGTGCTGCGCCATCCGCGTCGCGATCCCGAACTCGCCGACGCCGAGATCCTCGTCGGTCTCGAAGAGGATGCGCGGGGGTGTCAGGAGCGCGTAGTTCTCGCGCGCCGCGTGCTCGGAGAGGTACTCCTCGAGCTCCGACACGAGCGAGTTCTCGTAGCCCTCGAACTGCTCGCGGTCGCCGGGGGAGAGGTAGATCGTGTACTCGTTGGGGACGTACACGTTCCGCACCGAGGCCGAGCGGTGCTCGTCCATCTCCTTCGCGAGCTTGCGGGCGAGCTCGACCGGCTGCACGTTGGTACGGAAGGCGCGACCGAACACGCCCTCGAATACCCGTTCCAGCCGTTGCTCGATTCCCCGCAGGACCATTAGACCGGGGCGGAGGGTACCCCCAGGGGATGAGAGCGAAGCGCCGTGAACGCCGCGATCGCCCACGCCGACACGACCAGCGGGACGGGTGCAGCTCCCGGGACGGCCGCGACGGTGAGGAGGATCATCGTCCCGCCCAGCAGGGCGGCTCCCCAGAGCCCGCGGGAGCGGGCGTGAGGGATCGCGAGCGCCACGACCGCGAGCACGCACGCCTCGACGAGCAGTGCCGGATGCGCCGTCGCGGCGCGTGCGAGCGAGCCGGCGACGTCGAATGGGTCGCGGGCGCCGGCGACGCCGAGGCCGAGCGGCGCCGGCCCGCCGACTAGTGGCAGGGAGACGTGGCGGATCCCGGCGGCGAGCGCGGCGGTCAGCACGCCGAGCACGACGGTGAGCGCACGCCGTGGCGCCGAGCGCACGACGAGGGACGCGAGCGGGAGCAGCCCGATTGCAGCGAGGGGCGCGAGCAGCGGCCCCAGCACAAAGAGCAGCCCGACCCGAGGCTCCCGCCACATGACGAGCAGCCAGCCGACGGCGAGCGCGGAGTAGAACAGCGCGAGCCCGAGCGAGATGTTGCCGAGCGGGAGCACCGGCACCGCCAGCGCAACCGCGAGCCCAGCTCGGTCGCGAAAGAGGCTCGCCGCGGCTGCGGCGATCGCAAGCAGGAACGGCCAGCCGTGCGGCCAGAAGGGAAGCGCTGACGCGGTCCAGCCCGCGTAGAGCCCGGCGAGGCCGGCGGCCAGAGCCCGACCGCGGTCGACGCGGGTCGGGAACGTGAACCCTTGCCCACGCGGCTTCACGGTGCCGCCGAGCGCGCGGCGCAGCTCGTCCGCTAGCTCGCGTGCCGACGGCCGTCTCGCGGGGCTCGGCGAGAGCGTGCTGTCTACGAGGCGCAGCAGCCGCTTCGGGAGGTCGGGGCGGAGGTCGCCGAGCGGCCGCGCTCCGGCCTCGATCGCCCGCGCCGTCTCGAGCATCGAGCCGCGCCAGAACGGATGCCGTCCGGCCAGCGCCTCCCACAGCATCACGCCGACCGCCCAGATGTCCGCGGCCGGTGTCGCCTCGTTGCCCGAGAGCCGCTCCGGGGAGATGTAGGCGAGCGTCCCGGGCACGTCTCCCTGTTCGGTCAGCGTTTCGGCCTCGGCCATCTGGGCGAGCCCGAAGTCGAGGACGCGCGCGGAAACCCGGTCGCCGTCGGCAAGCAGGACGTTCGACGGCTTGATGTCGCGATGGAGGATCCCTGCGGCGTGCGCGTGCGCGAGGCCGTCGCACACCTGAGCACACGCCTCGATCGCGGCCTCCTCCGTCAGCTCGCCCTCGCGGAGCGCCTCGCGATAGGTGCGGCCCGGCACGAACTCGTACGCGATGTAGACGTGTTGCGAGTCGCGCGCGAAGCCGTACGCGCGCAGGCACGCGGGATGCCGCAGATGCGCGGCTGCCGCCGCCTCGCGCTCCGCGCGCATCGCGGACTTGCCCTCCCTAGCAACGATCTTCAGCGCCACGTCGAGGCCAGTCCGCTCGTCGCGGGCGAGCCAGACCGAGCCGGAGCCGCCCGTGCCGAGAGGGCGCAGGGGCCGGTAGCGGCCGAGAACGAGCTCGAAGCCGGCGAGCGCTGGGGCGGCGTCTCCCATGCTCAGTGGAGGTTGGCGACCGCGTCGGACTGTCCTCCCCGCGTGCGCGGGCGTTAGGGTTGGCGCCGGTTGTGAGTACCTACGACGACGCCGACGACACGGAGCTCGAGTTCTTCGAGGAGCCGGAGACGCTCGAGTCGCCACGCAGGCCGCGGCGGCGGATCAGGCCGGGCGGTGGTGGCGACGGCCCGCGGCGTCCCGCTCCGCCGCCTCCCGGAGCGGTCGCACTCGCGCGGCTGGCCGGCTTCGTCGCGCTGGCGATCGCGGTGGTCGTCGGCCTCGTGTTCTGGGTCGGCTCGTGCCAGGGCAAGAGCCGCCACGACGAGTACGCCTCGTACATGACGAGCGTGCGTGGGATCGCGCAGGATTCCGCCCGGACCGGCGCCGCGTTCGCCAACGCACTCGGCTCCCCGAACCTCAGCCTCACGAGCCTCCAGGCGAAGCTCGACCTGTGGTCGCGGCAGCAGCAGGAGGCCTATAACGAGGCGCTACGGCTGCGTCCGCCCGCGACGCTTCAGTCTGCGCATCAAGAGGTGCTCGCAGCCCTTCAGCTGCGCGCGATCGGGCTCGCGGGACTGTCCACCGCGCTCGCCCAGGCGGGGTCGAAGCCCTCCTCGGACGTGGCGGCCGAGCTCGCGAAACAGGCGCAGGCACTCGCCGCGAGTGACCTCGTCTGGACCGACCTCTTCCACGTGCCGGCGACCGAGACGCTGACGAGGCTGGGCGTGACGGGCGTGATCGCGCCGCCGTCGACGTTCGTCGCCAATCCCGAGGTGATCAGCGCCACCTCGTTCGGGACCGTCTACGACCGCCTCAAGTCCACGACGACCGGCGGCAAGGTGACGGGCCTGCACGGGAGCGCGCTCGTGAAGACAGAAGCGGTGGCCGGCGGCGCGGTCAAGCAGCTCTCCACGTCCACCCCGAACACGGTGGACGTGTCCGCGAACCTCGTGTTCCGGGTCACGTTCGCCGACTCCGGCAACTTCCAGGAGGTCAAGATCCCCGTCACGCTGACCGTGAACGTCTCGGGCAAGGACGTGACGAAGAAGACGAAGATCGTCCCCTCGATCCTCTCGCAGCATCAGCAGACGGTCGCGTTCGGGAACCTCGACCTGCCGCCGGCCGCGTTCGGCGCCAACGCTCACGTCCACGTCGAGATCGGCAAGGTGCCCGGCGAGAAGCGGGTCGACAACAACAGCGCCACGTATCCGGTCTTCTTCAGCCTCTCCTCGAGCGGGTAGCCGTTGAGCGCCTCGGTCGCCGGCTGGATCGCGATCGCGGCCGCCGCAATCGCGGTCGTCGCCATCGTGATCGCCCTGGCCCTGCACATGCGGCTGCGCCGCGTGCGCAGTGCGCAGGCTGCGCTGCTCGGGAGCGGAAGCAGGGACCTCGTCGACTTCGCCGTCTCGCTCCAGGGGAGAATCGACGGCCTCCACCGCGCGGTCGACGAGCTTGGCGCGACGTTTGGCCGGCTCGAGCGGCGTCTCGACTCGACCGTCTCGCGAGTGGCTGTCGTCCGCTACGACGCCTACGAGAACACGGGCGGGCATCAGTCCGCTTCGGTCGCGCTGCTCGACTCATCGCGCAGTGGGCTCGTCCTCAGCGCCATCCAGGGACGCGACTACGCGAGGATCTACATCAAGGAGCTCGACGACGGCCGCGCCGCGGTCTCCCTCTCCCCCGAGGAGCAGCAGGCAGTCGAGCGCGCGATGAAGTCCACGTAGTAGCGCCCAGTGCCGATGCTACTTTTCGCCCACATTGCAGCACGTTCTTGTCCTTAACGCGAGTTACGAGCCGCTCAACGTTTGCACGGTGCGGCGCGCGCACGTGCTCGTTTACAAGGGCAAGGCCGAGGTCGTCGAGCGGCTCGACAAGCCGCTGCGCTCGGCGAGCGGGAGCTTCATCTGGCCCCACGTGATCCGGCTGATCAACTACGTCCGCGTGCCGCGGGCCATCCAGCGGAAGATCTCGCGCCGCGCGCTCTTCGCTCGCGACGGCTGGCGCTGCGTCTATTGCGGCACCTCGAACGGCCGGCTCACCCTCGACCACGTCGTCCCGCGATCGAGAGGCGGCGAGTCAGTCTGGGAGAATGTCGTTACCGCCTGCGCGCCCTGCAACCTGCGCAAGGGCGACCGGACACTCGAACAGGTCGGCATGCAGCTCCACACCTCGCCGCGCGCCCCAACGCCGACACTGTTCATCAAGCTCGCGGCGCCGCGGATCCCGTCCGGCTGGACGCCCTACCTACCGAGCACCGCGACCGCCTGAGACTCAGCCGAGGCTGAACGCGCGCTCGGCACGCTTATGTGACGGCCCGGGTCGCCGCGACGTACATGAGGCATGAACAGACTCCGGAACGTCCTCATCCTCGGCGGCGTCATCCTCGTCGCCGCCGCGATTGCCGGGATTGCCCAGCCGCAGCTCGGGCGCTCGGCGACCCGCTCCGTCACTCGTATCACCGTGACGGGCAACGGCACCGTCAACGCGACGCCCGACCGCGCCTCCTTCGACTTCGGAGTAACGACGCAGGCGTCGACGGCGAAGGAAGCCCTGAGCAAAAACGCCGAGCAGGCGCGGGCGATCGTCGACGCTTTGAAGAAGGCCGGCGTCGCCGCGTCGGACATCCAGACGACTGAGGTCTCGCTCTGGCCGCAGACGTCGAACGACGGCAACCAGATCGTCGGCTACCAGGCGTCGAACTCCGTCGCGGTTACTGCTCCGCTCGGGCAGTCGGGCGACCTCGTGGACGCGGCAGTCTCGGCCGGCGCCAACAACGTCAGCGGCCCGAACCTCGACACGTCCGACAAGAGCTCGCTCTACGACGACGCGCTAAAGCAGGCGCTCGCCGACGCGAAGGGGAAGGCGGAGGCGATCGTCACGGCGTCGGGGCTGACCATCACGGGCGTCGAGAAGGTGACGGAGGGCGGCCAGGCGACCCCGCTGCCGTACTTGCAGGCCGCGAAAGCTGCTGCCGCCGAAGTGACGATCGAGCCGGGAACGCAGCCGATCCAGGCGTCGGTGACCGTGACGTATTCCGCCGGTTAGAGGTCTCCGCCGCCGTGGCGGGAGGCGATGCAGTCCTTCGCCCAGCCGTTCGCGGCGTGGACCATCTGCCCCGCGAGGAAATCCGGCTCGCCGCCGGCATGCTCCTGCGGGACTCCGATGACGACCTGATGGAGGGCCGCTTCGACGTCGTCGGCGAATTCGTGGCGTTCTTCGGCGACGATCGAGAACTCGGGGACGAACTCCCTCATGGTGGCCGCGAGATCGTCGATCTCGGCGGGGGTTGCATGGCGGCCCGCGAAGAGGCCGAAGTTGACGCGGATCTCGATGCCGGGCTCGTCCTGTTCGCGCACACGGAGCGAGACTTGCGGGTCGTCGACGAGCGGGTTCATACGCTGCTCCTCTCCAGCTGCGCGAAGTCCTAACGTTCTCTCGGTTCCCAGCTGAAGCGGAAGCGGGTGACGACCAGCCCGCCGATTGCCCAGGCGGCGAGGACGGCGAGCGCACCCGGCTTCGTCCAGACGCTGTGACCGCGCAGATACACGGCGTTGACGAGCTCGATGAAGTACTTGAGCGGCAGCACGTCGGCGATCGCACGCAGGAACGCCGGATATTTGTGCGTAGGCCCGAACGCCCCGGAGAGGAACGCCATGGGCAGAAGGATGAAGTTGACGACGGCGGACGAGCCCTCCGCGGAGCGGATCAACGAGGCCGTCGCGGTTCCGAGCGCCGCGAAGACGGCCGCCCCGATCACGATCGTCACGACGAACGAGCCGAGCGCCGAAGGGAACGGCGTCCCGTAGAACGAGCGGCCGACGAGGAACAGGGCGACGGTCTGGAGCGCGAAGACGATCAGTGTCGAGACGAGCAGCGCGACGACGTAGGTCGGCGCCGGCAGCGGCGTCGAGCGAAGCCGCTTGAGGATCCCGCTCTCGCGGCGGAGCACGAGCTGGATCGCGAGCCCGGCGAAGGCGGTGTTCGCGCAGCCGTAGCCGATGAGCCCGGCCAGCAGCGCGCGGGCCGCCGGCACGCCGTAGATCTTCCCCGAGTAGACCGAGCCGAGCAGCACGAACAGCAGCAGCGGGAAGAGGAAGATGAAGAACGCCGCCTCTCGGCTGCGCCAGAAGACGAGCTGTTCCGAACGGAGCTGGTGGAGGAAGATCCCGCGGGCGCGCTTCGAGCGGCCGGCGACCCGGACTGCCTCGGCGCTCACTCGGTCACCTCAGCTTCCTCCTCGGCCGTGAGCGCGAGATAGACCTCCTCGAGCGACGGCCGCCGCACCGAGAGGCCCTCGAGCTCCTCGCCCCGTGCGACAGCGGCGGCCGTGAGCTCGGCCAACGCGCGCGTCGGCTCGTCGGTGCGCAGAAGCACCTCCTCGCCGCCCTGCCGGTAGCGGATCTCGGTCTGCAGGTCGGTTGTCGTCAGCTCGGCGGGTGTCCCGACGCGCACGATCTGCCCGTCGCGCATCACCGCGACGCGGTCGGCGAGCTGCTCGGCCTCGTCGAGGTAGTGCGTCGTGAGCAGGACGGTCTTACCGAGCGAGCGAAGCGAGCGGATCATCTCCCACGCCGCGCGGCGAGCCTGCGGGTCGAAGCCGGTGGTCGGCTCGTCGAGGAAGACGAGGTCGGGGTCGCCGACAAGCGCGATCCCGAGGTCGAGCCGCCGCTTCTGGCCGCCCGAGAGGGACTTGACGCGCGCGCCCGCTTTCTCCTGGAGGCCGACGAGCGCGACCACCTCGTCGACGTCCCGCGGTGTGCGGTAGTAGCCGGCGAAAATCGCGTGCGTCTCGCGCACCGTGAGGTTCGGCCACATCTCGGACTGTTGCAGGACGACGCCGATCCGCTCGCGGAAGTCCGGCCCGGGCCGGTCCGGATCGCTGCCGAGCACGCGCACCTCGCCGGCGTCGCGCTTCCGGTAGCCCTCGAGGATCTCGACGGTCGTCGTCTTGCCGGCGCCGTTCGGCCCGAGGAGCCCGAAGACCTCCCCCTCCTCGATCGTGAAGTCAACGCCCCGGACCGCCTCGAGGTTCCCGTAGGCCTTGCGCAGGCCGCTGACCTCGATCGCATGCATCGGCGGGGAAGGGTAGACGGGACCGGTCGCTACAGTCGCGCCGTGGCCACGTTCCGCTATGTCATCGCGGACGTCTTCACCGACGTGCCGCTCGCGGGGAACCAGGTCGCCGTGTTCACCGACGCGCGCGAGATCCCCGAGGAGCGGCTGCAGCCGCTCGCGCGCGAGATCAACTACTCCGAGACCGTTTTCGTCTACCCGGCC
Source organism: Gaiellaceae bacterium (assembly GCA_035634675.1). Classification (GTDB taxonomy): domain Bacteria; phylum Actinomycetota; class Thermoleophilia; order Gaiellales; family Gaiellaceae; genus Palsa-739. The sequence continues at coordinate 8,002 of DASQCM010000062.1, read as the reverse complement.
GCCGGCGATGGGCACGCCCGGATCCGGATCTTCACGCCGAACAACGAGCTGCCGTTCGCCGGCCACCCGATCCTCGGGACAGCGTTCGTCCTTGCCCAGCCGCTTCAGCTGGAGGAGATTCACCTCGAGACCGGACGCGGCCTCGTGCCCGTGCGCCTCGACCGCGATGGGCCGCGAGTCGCTTTCGGCTGGATGCGGCAGCCGGAGCCGACCTGGGAGCCGTTCGAGCGGGCCGAAGAGCTGTGCCGGATCCTCGGGGCGACTCCGACCGACCTGCCGCTCGAGCTGTACCGGCAGGGCCCCGGGCACGTGCTCGTCGAGCTCGGCTCGGCGGAGGAGGTCGCGGCTCTGACGCCGGACTTCGGCGCGCTCGCGCGGTTCATGGATGAGGGAGCGGCCGTCTTCGCTCGCGACGGCGACCGCTGGAAGCTGCGCGTCTTCGTCCCCGCGTACGGCATCGCGGAGGATCCCGCGACCGGCTCCGCCGCCGGACCGCTCGCCCTCCACCTCGCACGGCACGGGCGGATCGCCTTCGGCGACGAGATCGTGATCGGGCAGGGAGTCGAGATCGGGCGGCCCTCGACCCTGCACGCGGTCGCTCGTTCGCCGGAGGAGATCGAGGTCGGCGGCTCCGCCGTCGTCGTCGCCCGCGGCGAGTTCCGGCTGTGAAGCGGGTCGCCGTCATGGGCGGCTCGTGTACCGGAAAGACGACGGTCTCGCGCAGGCTCGCAGAGATGCTCGGGGTCCCGCACATCGAGATCGACGCCCTCCATCACGATTCCGGCTGGAACGAGGCTCCGGCCGAGGTTCTCCAGGCGCGCGTTCAGGCGGCGTTTGACGCTGCCCCGAACGGCTGGGTCACCGACGGCAACTACCGGTCGAAGCTCGGCAACCTCGTCCTCGAGCAGGCTGACACGCTCGTCTTCCTCGACCCGCCGTTCGCGCGCACAGTCGGGCGCTCGCTGCGCCGCACGCTCGGCCGCACCATCACGCGCGAGGAGCTCTGGAACGGGAACCGTGAGCAGTTGCGGCACTTCTTCACCCGCTACTGGATTCCGTGGTGGGTCCTCCAGACGCACCGGCACTACTCGCGCGAGATCCCGAAGCGCGCCGCCGAGCAACCGCACCTCGAGGTCGTGCACCTGCGCTCCGACGCCGAGTTGGAGGACTTCCTTCAGTCGATCCAGGCGACCGAGTTGATGTCCGGCAGCTCGAACGGAAGCGAGCGCCAGAAGACGCCGCCGTTGGCCGAGACGTAGAGCCGGTTCCGCGCGGCGTAGAGCATCCGGTCGGGCTCGTCCTCGGCGATCGCCACCGCGAAGCCGGGCGGCAGCCCGCCGCCGGCTTCCCGCCACGTGACGCCGCCGTCGTTCGAGAGCATCAGGGGCGGCCGCCGCTCGACGACGGCTACGAGCGTCGCGCCGGCCTGGGCAGCGGCGACGACGCGTGGCAGCGCCACGTTGGGCCGCTCCGACACGGGAACTTCGGTGCCCTCGCCGATCAGGCTCTCGTCCTCGACGTCGACGAGGAAGACGCCTGCCACCGTGCCGACCGCGGCGATCATCGCCCCGCCGCCGAGAGCAGAGCGGAGACGACGGCGCTCGCACGCCGGGCCGCCGAAATCGGCCGGTGTCCGCCGGCGCGTGCGCTGAGGTACGCGACCGAGAAGGCGTCGCCCGCGCCGGTGGGATCGCCGCGGGCCGGCTGTGCCGCCACGCGCACGCTCGCGCCCCTCGCGAGCACGAGCGATCCGCCGGCGCCGAAGGTCACCACGATCTCCGGCACGCCGAGCTCGCGCAACTCCTCGAGCTCGCCATGACCCAGGATCGCGTGTGCCTCCTCCTCCGCGAGCTTGAGGATCGAGACATGGCGCAGGATCGTCCGGTCGAAGTCGCCGTCGACCACGAGCGGGCCGAGCCGTCGCGAGCGGACGAGCCCGTGGCCGTCGAGCAGCACACGCCGCCGGCGCGTGATCCGCTCCAGCGCCTCCGGCGGGAAGTCGCCGCGCAGGAGCGGCGTCACGTGCACCCACTCGACCCGGCGCAGCGCCTGCTCCGGCTCGTCGCCGTCGGCCCAGGGCTCGCCGATCGCCTCGACGCGCATCTCGCGCCGTCCCTCGGCGTCGTAGCGAAACGAGAAGGAAGTCGTCTCGCCGGCGCCCGCCAGCAAGACCGGAAGTCCCAGAGTTGCGAGCTGCCGGAGGTACGACCGCCGCTCGTGCTCCCCGCACTTTGCGACCACGAACGCCTCCTGCCGCAGAGTCCGCAGGGCGCGTGCCGCATACCACGGCCCACCACCGATGCGCGAGTCGCGCCCGTCTACGACGTCACGCGCGAGAGGGCCGATAACGGCGAGAGGCCGCACGGCCGGGAAGCGTAAGCGCCAGCGAGAGGAGGAAGGCGAGGGCGAAGCTCGGTAGCGAGCCGCCGATCGCTCCCTGGCCGGGATGCGTGTGGTCGACGAGGTGAATCCAGGAGCTCGGTCCGACCGGCGCGAGCCACTGGTAGAGGCAGAAGCCGGCGAGCCACGCCGCGATCTGCGCAGGCCGGAACTCGGGCACGCCGAACGGGTCGCGATGCCCGGCGAGCCACTGCGCGAGCAGCACCCCGAACAGCGGCACGAAGAACGAGCCGAGCAGGTAGAGGAAGTCCTGGTAGTTGACGAGGTCGATGACGAAGCTGCCCACGGTCGCCACCCCGGCGACCGCGAGGATGAGCAGCCGCTGCGGAACCCGCGGGAGGACGTTCTGGAGCGAGACGGCAGCCGAGTAGACGTTCGCGAACGGCTCCTTCGTCTCGTCGACGCCGAGGGCAACCAGCGCGACCGCGGCCGCCGCGCCTCCCGTCGCAATCGCGGAGATCACCGACGGCGCATCCGAGAGGCCGCGCGTGAGCAGGATGATCGCCCCGAGCCCGTAGAGCCAGACGTTCGGGATGAAGTAGCCGACCGAGGTTCCCCAGAAGGCGCTGCGGCCGTTGGTCGAGAAGCGCGTGTAGTCGGCGGCGAGCGGCAGCCACGAAGCCGGCATCGCGACCACGAGGTCGACTCCCTGCCAGAAGCTGAGGCCGCCCTTGCCGGGCTGCGACCAGAGCGCCGCGAGGTGTGCGTCGTGCAGCGCCCACCAGGTGAGGTAGCCGAGCGACGCGAGGACGACCCAGAGCGCGACGCGCTTCACCCACTCCCGGACGAAGCCGATCGGCCCCACGAGCGCGAGGATTGTCGCCGCCGCCGCGGCCGCCAGCTTCCAGACCCAAAGCGGCCCGTGCACGAGCGCGTGGGCGGCGGTGGCGATGACGATCACCTCGAAGATCGTCCAGCCGAGGTTCTGGAGGATGTTGAGCCCGGTGGGGAGGTACGAGCCAGCGCGGCCGAGCGGCGCGCGCAACAGCACCATCGCGGGCACGCGCGCCTCCGCCCCGATCGCCGCGGCACCTCCGAGCAGTGCGTTGCCGAAGAGCGCGCCGACGAGGATCGCGAGGAGCGCCTCCGGCAGCGAGAGGGCAGGGACGAGGAACGCACCCGCGACGAGGACGAGGAGGCTGAACCCGAGGCTGCTCCAGAGCATCCCGTTCTCGAGCCCGCCAAGCGTCCGCAGCCGCTCGGGAACCGGGCTGATGCCCCAACTCGGTGCTCTGTCGTCGATTTCTCCTCCCTTCGCCGGCATGACCCGGATCAGGTTCGACGGGTGTGATCTCAGCCGCGCGGCGGGCGGCACCCCGGTGTCTCGAGTGTACGGGGCGGGTCGCTACTCAGTGCGCCGCAGGCGTCGAGGCGTAGCTCCCCTCTGGAGCGGTTCCCTCGCGGAGCCAGCCGACGTCCTCGGCGATCTGCTCCTCGGGATTCGTCCCGAGATGGCCGGCGGTGTCGTCGGTGTGGACGATGCAACCGGGCACGTTCGCGGCGAGCCACTCGCCGTGCGCGGGCGGGACGAGCACGTCCGTGAGGCCGTACTTGATCAGCACCGGCACCGAGACGTCTCCGACGTCGAATCCCCACGGCTGCAGGAAGGCGAGGTCGTCGTCGACCCAGCCACCGACGCCGTTGACGGCCTCCTCGAACGTCGCCTCGCGGATGACCTGCATCGCTTCCGGCCGTGCCAGCTGCTCGCGGTCGGACTCGCTCAGCTCGAAGCCGTCGAGGATCGTGGCCGGATCGACCGCGACGCGCTCCTCGACCCGCTTCTGCTCGGCCTCGAGCTCGCGGGTCAGGACCTCCTCGCCCGCCTCCGCCCACCCGACCTCCTTGACGTTCTCGGGATCCATTCCGGCGAGCCACTCGTCTCGCTCGAGGCCGGGGGTGCCCCACGGCGCGACGCCGACGATGCAGATGGCGCGCACGACCCGGTCGGGGATGAGCGCCGCGCACGCGAGCACGTGCGGCCCGCCGCCCGAACCGCCGGTCACGCCGAAGCGGTCGAACCCGAGCTCGTCGGCGAGCGCCGCGACGTCTGCTGCCTCGTCAGCCACGTTACGGCCCCGGTGGCGATCCGATCGCCCGTAGCCGGCGCGGTCGTGCGTCATCCAGCAGACGCCGAGCTCCGCATAGACCTCCTCGTTCGGCCACCGGTTGAACCGGCAGCCCGGCGTGCCGTGCAGCGACAGGACGGGGAAGCCGTCCGGGTCGCCCCAGATCGCATACGCGAGCGTCCGCCCGTCAGGCGTCTCGAGCGTTCGCAGCCGCTCCCCCACGGGGCGAGCATACGCGGCCCGCTACGCGCGAGTTATCCGAGCTGCTGCTTGCGGAGCTGCTGGCGGAGCGCGTCGATGCGCTCGTGCAATTGCCGCCGCTCGTTCGAGACCTCACGCTCGCGCTCGCGTGTCGTGTCCGTCCCGAACCCGAAGTCGATCTGATCCTGCAGGCGGCTCCGCTCGGCGGAGAGCCGCGCTTCGGCGGCCTCCAACTTCGCAAGCTGCACGTGGAGTTCTTCAACGGTGGTTTCCACGGAGCATCTATCGGCAGCTGAGGCGCAGGGTTGAGCCTCCGTCCGGGTGCGAAGCGTTTGTCGACTTGGCAAAGAAGAGAACACGCGGGTATGTCGGACGTCCCGGACGGACTGGTCCTCAAGCGCCATCGCGACCTGGAAGGCGTTTCCAGCGGCGAGATCTGGGTTCGGCGCGCCGCGATCACTCTGATCGCAGTCTGTGCTGCACTCGGGCTGGCCAACGTCTTCGGGCAGCGTCCCACGACCGTGCGGGCCGACGTCGCCGCGGCGACGATGTCGCTCTACGCCCCGACGGCGGTTCGAGGCGGCCTGTTGTGGGAGGCGCGCTTCCACATCAGCGCCAAACGCGACTTGAAGAACGCGATCCTGAAGCTCGACCCGGGCTGGGCTGAGGGCATGAGCATTAACACCGTCGCGCCCTCGCCCGTCGACGAGAAGAGCGACAACGGCCGCCTCTCGTTCAGCCTCGGTCACATCGCGGCGGGGCACTCGTTCCTCCTCTTCCTGCAGTTCCAGGTCAACCCGACGAACATCGCTTGGCATCGCCCTCAGAACGTCGAGCTCGCCGACGGCAACCAGGTAATCGCGCGGATTCACCGCACGATCACGGTCTTCCCCTAGCCATGGACCTCGTTCTCCGCGCCATCTTCATCTTTGCCTTCATGCTCCTGCTGACCCGGATCATCGGCAAGCGTGAGCTCAGCTCCCTCCAGCCCTTCGACCTGATCCTGCTGATCGTGCTTGGCGACGCGCTCCAGCAGGGCCTGACGCAGGACGACTATTCGCTGACCGGCGCAGTCCTCGTCGTCGGAACGATCGCCGTCCTCCAGGTATTCGTGTCCTGGGTCAGCTACCGGTTTCTACGAACGAGGCCAGTGCTCGAAGGCGAACCCGTCGTCATCGTCCAGGACGGCAAGGTGATCGAGCGCAATCTCCAGCGCGAGCGCCTCACCGTCCAGGAGGTCACCGAAGCGGCGCGCAAGCAACAGATCGCCCACCTCGCCGAGGTTCGCTGGGCCGTGCTCGAAACCAGCGGCGAGATCAGCTTCATCAAGACCTCGGGCTGAGCCCGACTCGGGCGAGGACGTCGTCGAGCTCCACCTCTTGCGAGGTGTCGAGCCGAATCGTCTCGCCGGGCAGGTCGAGCGGATCGTGCCGGCCGGACTCGACGGCCTCCTGCAGGGCGTCGATGCGCTTTGCGTCGACGTGGCCGGGGTGGCGCTCGCGCTCGCCGTATCGCTCGAGCAACACCTCGAGCGGCGCGCTGCAATGCACCTGCACCAAGCGGACCGGGAGCGCTGCGAGTCGGGCTTCGACCTCGCTCCCGCGCACGAAGTTCGCCTCGACGACGACACTCGCTCCGGCGGCGATCGAGTCCTCGAGCAGCGCGACCATCGCGAGGTAGGTCCCGACGCCCAGCCGCTGCGACCACGCGAGGTCGCCGGCGCCGAGGCCGTCGAAGAGCGCCTCCTTGATCGTGTCCTTCGCGATCAACGGCAGGCGGAGCTGTTCGGCGATAACCCGCGCGACCGTTGTCTTGCCGGCCGCCGGCGGCCCGGTTACGACCACCAGCAACGGCGCGTCCACGAGACGCCCTACTCGGAAAGAAGCCTTCGCAGCACGAACTGGAGGATGCCGCCGTGGCGGAAGTACTCCCGCTCGCGGGGCGTGTCGAGCCGGACACGGGCGCGGAACTCCTTGTCGTCCGCCCTCACCGTGACCTCGTCGGCCTCGCCGCCCTCGAGTCCCGAGATCGAGAACTCCTCGCGGCCGGTCAGCCCGAGCGACTCGGCGTTCTCGCCCGGCATGAACTGCAGCGGCGCGATCCCCATCATCAGCAGGTTCGAGCGGTGGATCCGCTCGTACGAGTCGGCGATCGCGGCGCGGACGCCGAGGAGATTCGGCCCTTTCGCAGCCCAATCGCGTGACGAGCCCGAGCCGTACTCCTTGCCGGCGATGACGATCGTCGGCACGCCCTCCGAGCGGTAGCGCTCGGCGACCTCGTAGATCGTCCCCTCCTCGCCGTCGGGGAGGTGGACGGTCCACGTTCCCTCGTTGGCGGGCACGAGGAGGTTCTTAAGCCGGACGTTCGCGAACGTGCCGCGCACCATCACCTCGTGGTTACCGCGCCGCGCGCCGTAGGAGTTGAACTCGCGCCGCTCGACGCCGTGCCCGGTCAGGTACTGCCCGGCCGGCGAGTCCGGGCGGATCGCACCCGCCGGCGAGATGTGGTCGGTCGTGACCGAGTCGCCGAGCAGGACGAGACAGCGCGCGCCCACGACGTCGGCGACGGGTTCCGGCTCGCGCGGCATCCCGGCGAAGTACGGCGGGAGTCGCACGTATGTCGAGTCCGGATCCCACGCGTACAGCTCGCCCTCGGGCGTCTCGAGCCCGCGCCAGCGCTCGTCGCCCATGAAGACGCCGGCGTATGTCGAGGAGAACATCTCGCCCTTGACCGACGTGCCGATCACCTGATCGATCTCGTCCCGGCTCGGCCAGAGGTCGCGGAGGAAGACGTCCTCGCCGTCGGGGCCCTGGCCGAGCGGCTCGTTCACGAGGTCGATGTCCATTCGGCCGGCGAGCGCGTACGCGACGACGAGCGGCGGCGAGGCGAGGTAGTTGGCCTTCACCTCGCCATGGATGCGCGCCTCGAAGTTGCGGTTGCCGGAGAGGACGGCGCAGACGACGAGGTCGCCGTCCGCGACGGCTGCGCTGATCGGCTCGGGCAGCGGCCCGGAATTCCCGATGCAGGTCGTGCAGCCGTAGCCGACGGTGTTGAAGCCGAGCTCGTCGAGGTACGCGTCCAGGCCCGACGCGCGGTAGTAGTCGGTCACGACTTTTGACCCCGGCGCGAGAGAGGACTTGACCCAGGGCCGCCGCTCGAGGCCGCGCTCCACCGCCTTCTGTGCCAGCAGTCCGGCCCCGATCATCACCGACGGGTTCGACGTGTTCGTGCAGGACGTGATCGCGGCGATCACGACGGAGCCGTGCTCCAGCGCGTAGTCCTCGCCCTCGACGTCGACCCGCTTCTTCTCGAGCGTCGCGGTGTGCGCGGGAGCG
>DASQCM010000061.1:0-3609 GCA_035634675.1 Gaiellaceae bacterium | reverse complement strand
GCCGAGAACGGCAGCGTCGTCGAGCTGCGGGACGGCGTGCCGCGGATCGTCGGCGAGGTCGAGGCCGGGATGACGTTCGTCGACGGGCTCGGAGTGGGGGACGTCCACGACGTCGCGCTGCGCGACCGGCGCAAGCTCGCGGAGGACGGCGTCCTCATCGTCGTGGCAACGCTCGCGGCACAGGACGGCGGCGGGCTGACGGCGCCGCCGGAGCTGATCGCGCGCGGCTTCGGCGAGCAGGCCGACCCGCTCCTCGACGAGCTGCGGGACGAGGCGAACCGTGTCCTGCGGGAGTTGCTCGCCGACGACGTGACCGAGATCAAGCTACTCCAGGAGCACCTGCACGACGCGCTCGGCGGCATCGTCTACGACCGCACGCGGCGGCGCCCCATGGTGCTGCCCGTGATCGTCGAGGTCTAGGGAGGGCTACTTCGATGGCAGCGAGGCGGCGTAGCTCGCGCCGCGCTCGACCCACGCCGCCAGCTCGTCGTCCGCCGCGACGTCCGCCGTGTCGACGCGGAGCCAGCCGGCCATCTGGCGGCCCCGCATCTCCATCGGCTCCGCGACCGTCGACGCGACGAGCTCGTCGGATTCCTCGGGATCGACACGAACGAGGATCCCGCCCTGGCCGCTCGCGGCGACCGCCATGTTGCCGCCGAGCAGAAAGGCGAGGCCGCCGAACATCTTCTTCTCCGTGAGGTCGTCCCGGCCGCCCAGCAGCGCCCGGATCCGGCCGGCGAGCTCCTCGTCGTAGGCCACGGCTAGTCGTCCTCGATCGGTTCACCGTCGAAGTACTCGAGCAGCTCGATCCGACCGATCACGCCGAGGCCGCGCCACGCGATCTTGCGCGAGCGCGGGTACCAGCACATGTCGTTCGGGTCGCGCGTGCCGTAGACCAGCATCGTCACCCCGTCCGCGCCGGCGCGGAAGGAGTGGGAGACCCTCGTTCCCGGCGGCCGCGCGACGAGGTGTCCAGGACGAAGCGGCGTCTCCTCGACCTCGCCCTCGTGCGGCCAGAGCTCGAGCGTCGCCGAGCCCTCGAGGATGACGAAGACCTCCTCCTCGGCCGAGTGGCAGTGTGGGACGGAGCCGCGATGCCCGGCCGGGAGCGTCTCCCAGCCGAAGCCGGCGAGCTTGGTCCTCTCGTTCTGCGTGAAATAGGCGAATGTCTGGTGGCGCACGGTCTGGAGCTCGACCTCGTCCACGTTGAGGATGTTCTCCGGCCGGGGTCCGGGCTCCCCGTAGGCGAGCGGCTCGACCGTCGCCTCGACGTCCCACGGGTCGTCGTCGCGTCCCTCGACCCACGGCCAGCCGAACCGGATCGCGCGCGAACGCGGGAGCCACCCGAGCTCCGTCGGGTGGCGCGTCCCGAAGACGAGGTACTCGAGCCCGTGGTCGCCGGCGACGAACGTGTGCTCCATCTCATCCGGCCGCTGGATCACGCAGTCGAGCGGTCGCACCTCGTACACCTCGCCGTCCTGCCAGGCGAGCCCGGAGCCCGCCAGGACGAAGTAGATCTCCTCCGACGCACCGTGCGAGTGGGGAGGCGTCGGCAGCTTGCCGGGCTCGACCCGGACGCGGTTGACGCCGACGCCGCGGGCACCGGCAGCGTCGCCGAGACGCTGCCAGGTTGCATCCATCTCGCCCTTCGCGTTGTGGCGCCAGTCGACCTCGTCCCAGTGCGCGACCGTCATCCGCCCGGCAGTCTGTCAGGACCGCGGGTCCGTCTCCTCCGCGACCTCGGCAGCCTCTTTCTCCTGCTTGCGGACGACGTCGTAGCCATCGGCTTCCTCGACGACCTGCTCGAAGTCGGGGAACTGGTGGCCCTTCGCGACCACGAAGCGGAGGCTGTCGCCGCGCACGCGCTCGTACTCCGAGACGAGTAGCTCCAGCCGCTCGGCGCAGTCGGCATCGCTGCATTCGCAGATCACGGTCATGGTGCCGCCGCCTGCCGCGAACTCCTGGTTGAGCCCGCGAATCTGCTCGTTCACCTCACGGAAGAGCGCCTCGTTGAGCCCGACCCGGCGTGCCTGCTCGTCGCTCAAGCAACCTCCCTCGGTCAACGTCGTGTGTCACTTATACCTCGGGATAGGCTCGCGCGCATGACTGCGCCCCGGCTGACCGTCGTCGGCTCGATCAACCTCGACCTCGTGGTGCGCGCCGAGCGGCTGCCGCGTCCGGGAGAGACGGTGAGCGGCGCGAGCTTCTCCCGTGTGCCCGGCGGCAAAGGCGCGAACCAGGCGGTTGCCGCCGCGCGGCTCGGCGCGCGGGTCGCGCTGGTCGGCTGCGTCGGGCGCGACGAGGTCGCCGGAGAGGCGCTCGCGGCGCTGCACGAGGCGGAAGTCGAGGAGCGATGGCTCGCGAAGGACGTCGCGACGGGAATCGCGCTGATCACCGTGGACGCGGCCGGGGAGACGACGATCGTCGTCGCGCCGGGAGCGAACGCCGAGCTGCGGCCCGAGGACCTCTCGCCGGGGGACGCGGACGCCGTCCTCTGCCAGCAGGAGATTCCCGCCGAGACGGTCGCGCGCGCGGCCGAGCTCGCTCCGCGCTTCTTCCTCAACGCAGCGCCGGCGCGCGAGGGCGCACCCGACGCCGAGCTGACCGTGGTGAACCGGCTCGAGCTGGAGGCACTCGGCGAGCGGCGAGGGCTCGTCTGCGTCACGCTCGGAGCCGCGGGCGCGGTACTGATCGAGGACGGACGGGAGGTGGCCCGGGCAGAGCCGCCTCCGGTCGAGGCGGTCGACGGCACGGCCGCCGGCGATGCGTTCACCGCCTGCCTCGTCGTCTCGCTGCTCGAGGGACGCTCCCGCGAGGCGTCGCTCAGGCGGGCGTGTGCCGCAGGGGCGTTCGCCGCGTCGCGCTTCGGCGCGCAGACGTCGCTCCCGACCGCCGAGGAGGTGGACTCACTGTTGTGACCACGCCGATCGTCATCGACTGCGACCCCGGCCACGACGACGCGATCGCGATCCTGCTCGCCCTCGCCTCGCCGGAGGTCGAGCTTGTCGGCGTCACGACGGTGGCGGGCAACCAGACGCTCGACAAGACGACCCGCAATGCGCTCATCACGCTCGAGATCGTCGGCCGGGGCGACATCCCGGTCGCCGCCGGCGCGGACGCCCCGTTGAGCCGCACGCTCCGCACTGCGGCCCACGTGCACGGCGAGACCGGCCTCGACGGCCCCGACCTGCCGGAGCCCTCGGCAAGCCCCGTCGATGCCCATGCGGCCGACTTCCTGGCCGAGCTGATCCGGCCGGGAGTCGTGCTCGTCCCGACCGCGCCGCTCACGAATCTCGCGCTGATGCTCGACCGGCACCCGGACGTGAGCGACCGGCTCGACCGCATCGTCTGGATGGGCGGCGCGATCGCCGAGGGAAACATCACGCCCGCGGCCGAGTTCAACTCGTACGTCGACCCGGAGGCCGCGGCCGCCGTCTTCGGCAGCGGCATTCCGCTCACGATGGTCGGGCTCGACGTCACGCACAAGGCTCTATTCACGCGCGAGCACGCCGAGCGCCTGCGCGGCACCGGCCGGCCTGGCCGCTTCGTCGCCGAGCTGTCGGACTTCTTCCAGGCCTTCCACGAGCGCTCGTACGGCTTCGCCGGCTC
>DASQCM010000060.1:0-23016 GCA_035634675.1 Gaiellaceae bacterium | reverse complement strand
CATCGGGGGCGGCGTCTCGACCGCGGCGCTCGCGATCGCGAAGGCCCTGGGCGCCAACGTGCTCGCCACGTCCTCGAGCGACGCGAAGCTCGAGCTGGCGCGCGAGCTCGGCGCGGACGCGACCGTGAACCACGCGACCGGCGACGTGAAGGAGGCGGTGCAAGGGGCGACCGGCGGCCGCGGCATCGACGTTGTGGTCGAGCACGTCGGCCAGGCGACGTGGGCGACGTCTCTCCAGGTTGCGGCGCCCGGCGGCCGTATCGCCGTCTGCGGCGCGACGAGCGGGCCGAACCCGCCTGCCGCGCTGCACCGGATCTGGTGGAAGCAGCTCTCGATCCTCGGTTCCACGATGGGAACCGGCGAGGACTTCGCGCGCGCCTACGAGCTCGTGGGGAGCGGGCGGGCGCGGCCGGTGATCGATGAAGTCCTGCCCCTCGAGGAGATCCGCGCGGCGCACGAGCGGCTCGAGGCCGGCGAGCAGCTGGGCAAGATCGTCCTCACGATCTGATGCCGTTCCAGAACCGGGTGACACCGCTGGGCGAGCTGATCGCCACGCCGGAACGCGGTCTCGTCTACGGCAACCGCGGCTGTCTCCACGACGAGCGCGGGCGAATCCGAAGGCAGTGGCAGGTCAAGCGCTGGATCTCCTGTCGGCTCGAGTTCCGCGACCGCCACAGAGCCGCAGGACCGATGCCTCCGGGGCGTTACACAGGCCTCTTCTTCCTCGACGACGCGACCGCGCTGGCTGCGGGGCACCGGCCCTGCGCCGAGTGCCGGAATGCGGACTACCGCAGCTTCCTCGCGCTCACGGGCGCGTCGGGAGCCGACGACCTCGACCGCCTCCTGCACGCGGAACGGCTGCGGCCGTTCCATTCCGCGCTGCTCGAGGATCTCCCGGACGGTGCGTTCGTGCTCGAGGACGATGCGCCGTTCGTCCTCTTCGGCCACGAGCTGCTCCGCTGGGCCCCGGGCGGCTACACCGAGCGCCGCTCTGGGACGCGGGGCGAGACGACGCTGATCACGCCGCCGACGAGCGTTCGCGTTCTCGCGTCGGGCTGGAGCGGCAGCGAGCCGCTCATCCATCCGCGTCGACCGTCGTAGCCCGCCACGGCCGTTCGGAACCGCGGCGCCTCGGTCGGTGTACCGAAGTTGAAGGGCGTCGACGAAAGGAACCCCCATGCACAGACTCCTCGTGCTTGCGACGGCCGGGACGCTCGCGGCGCTCGCCGTGACCGCGCCGGCTTCGGCGAAAGGACCCTCGACCGCGTCGCTGAGCGGGCCTGGTCTCGACGGTGCGCTTCCCGTGAAAGGCGAGGGTGAAAGCGGCGGCGGCACGCCGCTTGGTTCTCTGGTCATGCTCGGCGGCTTCTTCCCCGAGGTTTTCGGCCAGTCTCCAGACCCGACGACTCGGACGCGACCTGTGGGAGATCTCGGCCCGCACTACCGCGTCGTCTATCGCATGCCGGGATCGAACCGAGAGAGCACCATCGTCCAGGACGTCTACCCGTACGCAAAGCCCAGTCCAGTGACGCACATGCGCGTCGGTCAGCGCTTCTGGGGCGGCTCGCGCACCGCGGGCGGCTGGTTCGTCTCGGGTGCCGGGCTGAAACACGCCCTCGTCCGGGCGGGGCTGCCCAAGTCGCCGCCCGAATCGCCGTCCAACGCGGCACCGGCGGCAAGCCGCGGGTCGTTCCCCTGGGCATGGACAGCCGGTGGCGCAGTCGGCGTCCTCCTGTTGCTGGTCGTCGCCCTGCGCGCGCGGGGAATCACGCGGCGCAGCCCGCTGAGAACCACCGCCTGAACCATGACAATCTCCCCATGCAGCCCCCGGGCGAGGAGACGCTCGTCGAGCGGGCGCGCCGAGGCGACCTGGCCGCGTTCGAGGCGCTCGTTCTCGCGTACCAGTCGCTCGCCTTCCGAACTGCGTTTGTGATCGCTGGTGACGCGGCCGACGCAGAGGAGGCCGCGCAGGACGCGTTCGTGAAGGCGCACCGGGCGCTCGGGCGCTTCCGGAGAGGCGAGCCCTTTCGCCCCTGGTTGCTGACGATCGTCGCGAACGAAGCCCGCAATCGCCGACGCACCCGAGGCCGCCGCGCCGGGCTGGCGCTCCGCGCGGCTGCGGAGCCCCAAGCGACCGCCGAGGATCCCGAAGAAGCCGCGCTGGCGACCGAGCGTCGGGAGCGACTCCTGACCGCCGTCGAGCGACTGCGTGACGACGACCGAGACATACTCGCCTGCCGCTACTTCCTCGAGCTTTCGGAGGACGAGACCGCTGCTGCGCTCGGCATCGCCCGCGGAACCGTGAAGTCGAGAGCGCATCGGGCGCTCGCCCGGCTGCAGGAGGAGCTGCGATGACGGAACTCGAGCTCGAGCTCCGCGATCTCGCGGCGCGCCTCGACCTGCCCCCCTCGCCGTCCTTGGCCGGTGCAGTGCGCGCTCGCCTGGCCCGCCGCCGACGGCGCCGCCGCGTCCTCGTCCTAGCCCTGGCCACCTGCGTCGCCGCGCTTGCTGTCGCACTCGTCGTACCCGGGTCGCGCGCGTCGCTGCTGCGGTTCTTCCACCTGCGCGGCGCCTCGGTGACGCTCGTCGACAGGCTCCCGCAACTGACGCCACGCCGGTCGCTGGGCACGCCGATCCCGTTCGGCAAGGTGCCCTTCCGCCTGCTCCTGCCGAGTGGCCAGCGCCCAGAGCGCGTCTATGCCGGCGACGGTGGCTACTGGCTCCGCTATCCCGGCCTGCTCCTCTTCGAATACGAGAGTGCCGCCGGCGCGACGATCCTCAAGAAGGCAGCGGCAGGGACAGACGTCGAGTATGTCCGCGTCAGAGGAGAGCCCGGCATCTGGATCGGCGCACGGCACGCCCTCTATCTCCCGGGTGGTCCGCCACGCGTCGCCGGCCGTGTGTTGATATGGCAACACCGCCTACTGACCCTGCGGCTGGAGGCGGCCGTCGGACGTGAGCGAGCACTCGCAATCGCACGGAGCGTGCGCTAATGCGCGCGGGACTCAGCCGAAGCCGAGGATGAACTTGGCATCGTCGGACATCTTGTCTGGCGTCCAGGGCGGATCGAAGGTGAGCTCGAGCTCGACCTCGTCGATGCCCTCGACCTGCCGGGCGGTGCTGTCGATGTCCTGCGCGATGAGCGGCCCGGCCGGGCAGCCCATGGAGGTGAGGCTGTAGATGATTTTCGCAGTCGAGTCCTCGACCGCGACCTCGTAGACGAGCCCGAGGTCGACGATGTCCATGCCGAGCTCAGGATCCTCGACCTGCCGGAGAATCTCGAGCACCTCCTCGCGCGTCGCCATGCGGCCAGTGTAGAGGCGCGTACGATTCCGGCGTGCTCGGCTACTCCGCGGCGGAGAACATCGTGCTCCTGATTGCGGCCATCGCGCCGGTCGTGTTCATCGTCTGGTTCGCGCGGTGGTTCCTGCGCGCCGGCAGGCGCTACGACGACAAGGAGCGGGCGGCCGGTCGCCGCCCGCCCCTGTAAACGCCCAGGCTAAGCCGCGGGCGCGATGTTCTGGTTGACCTGGAAGACGTTGTCCGGGTCGTAGTGCGCCTTGATGCGTGCGAGCCGGTCGTAGTTCGAGCCGTACATGCCGCGCACCCGGTCGGGCTCGGCCATCTGGAAGTTGACGTAGCCGCCACCCATGCCGTACGGCTTGATGGCGTCGGAGTACGAAACAACCCAGTCCCGGATCGCGCCGGCATTCGCCGGATCAGGATCCACGCCGGCGAACACGCCCGTCCACACGGCGTCGCGGTACGACCACGCGGTCTCGTCGTTCCCGACCCGCGCAGCAGCGCCGTCACTGGCGTAGAGGTGCATCGTCGACTTCCACGTCGGCAACTGAGCGCCGTACTCGGCGTGCACGGCGATCGCCTCGTCCGGGATCTCGCGGATGAACTCTCCGCGCCAGTACCACTGGTCGCCGGGTGGGTACAGCTCGTCGAACGCGGTGTTCCAGGCCGGGAGCGGCACCGGCGCGATCCCGTCGAGGAGCGGCTTGCCGAACGACCGCGCCTCGCGCAGCGCGTCCGACTCCTCCTCCCCCGCCTGCGTCCATGCGACTCCGCAGACCTTGCGCATGTGCAGCTCCTCCGGGAAGGGCGGGCCCGGAGGGACCGTGAGGAAGGCGAAGAAGCCGCCGACCTCGTCGGGCAGGCTCGGCAGGAAGTCGCGATACCACGTCAACAGCTCCGCCGTGTCGTCCATGTCGTAGAGCACCGGCCCTGCCAGGACCGTCGTGACGGGGTGGCAACGGAACGAGAACGACGTGACGATGCCGAAGTTGCCGCCGCCGCCGCGCAGCGCCCAGAAGAGGTCCGGCTCGCGGTCGGCGTCGGTCTGAACCACCGAGCCGTCGGCCAGGACGACGGTCGCAGCGACGAGGTTGTCGATGGTGAGGCCGAGCGCCCTCGTCAGGTGGCCGACGCCGCCGCCGAGGGTGAGCCCGCCGACCCCGGTCGTGCCGATGATCCCGACCGGCACGGTCAACCCGTGCTCGTTGGTGACCGAGAGCAGGTCCTTGAGCAGCGCTCCGCCTCCGACGCGAGCCATGCGGGCAGGAGCGTCGACGCTGATGTCGTTCATCTGCGAAAGATCGATGACGAGCCCGTCGTCGACCGAGCCGAGCCCGGCGCCGTTGTGGCCGCCGCCGCGCACGGCGATCCGCAGGCCGTGCTCCGTCCCGTAGCGCAATGCAGCGGCGACGTCCGCCTCGTCGGCGCAATACGCGATCGCGGCCGGACGCTTGTCGATCATTGCGTTGTAGAGCGTCCGTGACTCGTCGTAGTCCGGCGCGCCGGCCTCGACAACCCGCCCTTTTACGGCAGACGCCAGGCCTTCGACGGAAACAGCCATCTCTTCCTCCTGGTCGATTGTGGCCGATGCTACGACGGCCCCCCGTGAAATGGAAGGGCTGGGGGCTAGAACCCGAGCAGCCGCACTTCCTCGCGCCGCTCGCGGGCGAAGAAGTGGATGCCGTCCACGAAGCGCACCCAGTTGCAGCGGGTGCACATGAGGAGGGAGTGCGTGCGGGCGCTGTCGGCGAGGAAGCGGACGCCGCGCAGTAGGTCGCCGTTCGAGACGCCGGTCGCCGCGACGATCACCTCGCCCGGAGCGAGGTCGTCGGTATTGAAGACGCGCTCGTAGTCCTCGATCCCGGCCTCGCGGAGCTCCTCGATCTCCGTGCGGGACGTGGGCCAGAACTGCGCCTGCAACTCGCCGCCGAGGCAGCGCAGCGCGGCCGCCGAGAGAACCGCTTGCCGGGTGCCGCCGATCCCGATCGCCAGGTGGTCGTTCGTGCCGCGGATCGCGGCGGAGATCGACGCGGTCACGTCGCCGTCCTGGATGAGCTTGATCCGGGCGCCGGCGTTGCGGATCTCCTCGATCAGGTCGTGGTGGCGGGGCCGGTCGAGGACGATCGTCGTCACGTCGTTGACGCGCCGCCCGAAGGCCTCCGCGATCGCCTCGATGTTCTCTCCGACTGGGCGCATGAGGTCGATCGAGCCCCGGGCACGTGGGCCTACGGCCATCTTCCGCATGTAGATGTCGGGCAGCGTCGTGAAGCGGCCCGGCTCGCCGACGGCGATCATCGACATCGCGCCGTTGCCGCCCCGAGCGACGACGCCGCGGCCCTCGAGCGGGTCGAGTGCGAGGTCGACCTCGGCCCCTCCCGCGCCGACGACCGCGCCCGGCGTGAGACCGCCCGAGTCGTCCATCGAACCCAGCACGACGCGGCCCTGGATTCGCAGCACGTCGAGGGTCGCGCGCATCCCGGTCGCCGCTGCCTCCTCCGCCGCGTCCTCGTCGGCGCGGCCGAGCCAGCGCGCAGAAACGAGGGCCGCCCGCTCGGTCGCGCGCAGGTACGCCTGGCACTGGCAGGGCTGCTCCCGTTCTGCCGAGTAGTCAGCCTCCTCGCTCATCGCGCCACCGTACGGATTCGCTCGGCGGCGTCGAGGACGAGGTCAGCGACCTGGCGTGCGGCGCTGTCCGCGTCATCGTTCTCGATCACCGGCACTTCCTCTCGCCGCGCGCGCGCGACGATGAGCTCCTGCAGCCGCCGGATGTCGGCGAAGCGCTCGAGATACCGCGACTCCGGACGCTGGTCCGAGTCCTCGTCGCGATAGTGGAAGTGGCGCGCGTGCTCCTCCTCGTCGTCGATCGCGAGCACGGCGAAGACCGACACGGCGAGCTCCGGCCGCGGCAGCTCGACCATACCCGGGACGAGGTGGACTCCCTCGAGCACGAGCGACCAGCCTTCCTCAAGCGCGCGCTCGGAGGAGGCCCGGACGCCGACGTTGACGTTTCGCGCCTGCTGCAGGAATCCGAACTCGAGTGGGTCGTCAGCGTCGGGAAACGCATCCCCGGCCTCGAAGCTCGATTGGTGGATGGACGGCATGAACGCATCCGAGAAGAACGCGCGCATCGTCTGGCGCACGAAGTCCGTCGAGGTGACGCGCGTGATGCCGAAGCGGTAGGCGAGCTCTGTTGCGACGGTGGACTTGCCGGTTCCGGTCGCGCCGCCGACGAAGACCATGATCGGCAGGTCGAGCTCGCGGAGCTCCTGGTAGCGGCGCAGACGCTGGATCGTCTCGCGTCCCTTCTCCTCCCCGAGCATCTCGACCGCGAGCGCCTCCAGGCGCTCGATCTCGATCTGGTCGAGCCCGCGCTCGATCAGCTCGTCGCCCACGCGGCTCGCGAGCGGATAGGCGCGGTGCCCCGGGACTCCGGCGGCCATGAGCGAGCGAGCCATCAGCCCGCGTGAATACGGGAGGCCGAGCTCGCCGCCGCCGAGCGGGAGGGGCATGATGCGCCGCGGCGCGTTCACGTGCGGCTCCGCTCGGGGACGAGAGCCTGGACCCGCTCGTCGAGCTCGTCCGACACGACGTCGTTCGCGGCCAGGACGACCTCCGCGCCGCGCTCGAGCGCCGCCTCGGCCACGACGTCGACGGCGGCCGCCTTGAGCTCGACGAGGTAGACGTCGGCGTCCACGACCTCGAGCTCCTCCTCCAGAGCGTTGCGCCGAGCGAGATTGCGGGAAACGTGGACGAGCTCCGCGTCGAGGTCCTCGACCGGCGCGGGGCCGGTGGTGAAGACCGCTGTGCGGCGGCCACGCAGCGGCTCGGCGGGTCGGAGGCGCAGCTCTGCGGCGACGACGGGCACATCCGAGATCGACCGGATCGCTTCCCTGTCCGCACCACCCGTGTCCACGACGAGGTCGGAGACGAGGACGCGGTAGGCGTTGAGCCCCGCCCGCACGTCGTGAGCACCGTTCGTGACGAGAATCCGCGCGTCGGCGTCGACCGGAGGCAGCGCGGCGCCGCTGCCGTCGAAGACGAGCAGCTCCGGCTCGAGCTGCGCGGCAAGTCGTGCGCCTTCCAGCACGTTCGAGTCGAACGGCGCCCCGGCGAGTCCTCCACCGGCGCGGCGGCAGCCAACCGCGGGAACGCCGGCGAGCGCAGCCGCCTCGAGATGGTCTGACGCCGCGTGCCGTCCGGAACGGGACAGCTCCAGGAGGTCGTCGAGCGTGGGAGGCGACTCGACGAGCTCCGGCTCCGCCGGGCCGCCGCGGCCCATCGCCACGACGACCACGCGCCGGTCGCGCGCGAGTAGCCGCGCCACGTGGCCCGCCACCGCGGTCTTGCCGACCCGCTTCCCCAGCCCGATCACCGCGATCGACGGCGTCGCGACCGGATGGAGCGGCGGCGGGTCGAAGCGGAAGTCGGCGCCGACGTAGGGCAGCCCGAGCGCGAGCGCGCGCGACGCCCACAGCAGCCGCTCGCGCGGCCCGAGCACGGGCTCGTCCGAGAGGTCGAAGACGAGATCCGCCTCCACCGCGTCGAGCGACTCGACAAGGGCCACGCCGTAGTCCTCCCCACCCCGGAGCTTCTCACTGCCACCGACGAGAAGCGCGCCGACGACCTCGTACGGAAGAGCCGCAAGCGCATCCCGCACGACAGGCTCGTAGTGCTCGCCGTCGATCAGCACGATCGCCCTCACGTGGAGCGCACCTCGTCCTCGATCCGCGCCGTGTACTTCTCGTACGTCTTCGTCTCCGTCGAGAACTGGATGATCTTCTCCTGCCCGTGGAACGGGTACCGGCGCCAGACGTCCACGTGCGTCCCGTCGACCTCGACGACGTTGTAACAGGGCCTCCCGTTCCCGCGCAGCCGCGACGAGGAGACCGTGCCTGCGTTGACGACGAACAGGTTCTCGAGCTTCCAGGCGTACGGGACGTGCTTGTGTCCGGCGAGGACGAGGTCCACCTCGGCGCGCTGCAGGGTCTCGAGCGTGTCGCCGGCGTCGTTGACGATGTTCCGCTCCCGGCCCGTCCCCGGCACCGGCAACAGGTGGTGGTGGAGGACGAACACGCGCAAGTCCGCGTCGGCTGCGAACTGCTCCTCGATCCAGCGGTAGCGGCCGCGGCCGATCTGGCCGTTGTCGAGGTCGGGCTCGCTCGAGTCAGCCGCGACGATCGTGGCGCTGCCGACCCGAAGCACCGAGTTGCGGTCGCCGAAAAGGTCTTCGAAGTGGACGTAGCCGACGTTGCGCGAGTCGTGGTTACCGGGGATCACAACCATCGCCTCGCACTCGACGCGGTTCAGGTAGTCGCGCGCGAGCACATACTCGTCCTTGAAGCCGTTCGACGTGAGGTCACCGGAGATGACGACGACGTCTGGCTCGAGCTCGTTCGTCTCCGAAATCGCGCGCTCGAGGTGCTGCGGGAGGAAGAACTGCTGCCCGCAATGCAGGTCCGAGAGCTGCACGATCCTGAACATCGCCCCGGAACGCTAGAAGATCGGGCGCTTGTGCCGAACGTATCAGCATCCGATAGGGCAGCTACCGTGAAGGTCGATGCAGCTTGAGCTCCCGGCTTTTCGGGCGTACCGCGGCACTGAACCGCCGCGGTTTGCGAGTCCCGCAGAGCTCGAATGCGCGAAGGTGCTCGACTACTACGACGTCCCGTGGGAGTACGAGCCGCGGACGTTCGTGCTCGAGGAGGACGAAAAGGGACGCGTGACGGAGGCGTTCACGCCCGACTTCTACCTCCCCGAGCAGGACCTGTACGTCGAGATCACCGCCATGAAGCAGTCGCTCGTCACCCGCAAGAACCGGAAGCTGCGAAAGCTCCGCGAGCGATACCCCGACATCAAGGTCAAGCTCTTCTACCGGCGCGACCTGGAGCGCCTCGCCCAGCATTTCCATCTCGACCTCGTCAGCTGACACCGGTTACCGGCCGGCAGACGACCGGATCGGCGAGATCTACCTCTCGAGGGCGGAGCTTGCCGTGCGCGTCCGGGAGCTCGGCGCCGAGATCGCGGGCGACTTCGCAGGTCGCGAGCCCGTCCTCGTGGCGTCGCTCAAGGCGAGTCTCGTCTTCGCCGCCGACCTCTCGCGCGCCATGCCGATCCTGCACGCGATCGACTTCGTCGAGCTCGCCGGCTACGGCAGCTCGCGGATGGGCGGACACCAGCAGATCCGCGTGCTCAAGGACCTCGACCTCGACATCCGGGACCGCGACGTCCTGATCGTCGAGGACGTCATCGACACCGGCCTGACGCTCAACTACCTCGTACGCACGCTCGATCTCCGCGGCCCCGCCTCGGTCGCCGCCGTGACGCTGCTCGACCGGCCGTACCGGCGGCTTGTCGACGATCTCCCGGTGCGCTACGTCGGATTCGTCGTGCCGGACGAGCTCTACGTCGGCTACGGCTTCGATCTCGACGAGCGGTACCGCGAGCTGCCGGACCTCCGGCTGCTGCATCTCGGCCCGTAACCGCCGCGCCCGTCGCGGCGTTTATCGCTTGAAATCTGGGAAACCCCAAGCTCGGGAGACACCGCGTCTGGGGTCCCGCACAAAGGTCGTCTCCCGACGACGCCGGCCGCCTCCACCTGGGCGGCCGGCAGCTTTTCCGGAGACATGCCGGCTCCGATTAGGCTCCAGGAGTGGTCAGCGAAGGCAAGCCCGCACCGGAGTTCACGCTCGAAGACGACGCCGGGGAGACCGTCAGCCTCTCCGACTTCCGCGGCAAGCCCGTCGTTCTCTACTTCTATCCCAAGGACGACACGCCGGGCTGTACCGCTCAGGCCTGCGGCATCCGGGACGCCTACGGCGAGTTCGAGCAGGCGGGAGCCGTCGTGCTCGGCGTCTCGCCGGACAGGGTCTCCAAGCACGTCAAGTTCAAGGAGAAGTACGACCTGCCGTTCACGCTCCTCGCCGACCCGGAGCATGAAGTCGCCGAGCGCTACGGCGTGTGGGGCGAGAAGAAGTACATGGGGCGGTCGTACATGGGCGTCAGCCGCACGACGTTCGTCATCGCACCCGACGGAACGGTCGCCGAGGTCATGGAGAACGTGAAGCCGGATTCGCACGCCGACGACGTACTCGCATCGCTAGCGGCGATCTAGTCGCCGTCCCGACTATCTGCGACGCTAGTCGCGTGCTGACATGGTTCCGCTCGCTGTTCCGGCGCCGGGGGCCGAAGGAGGCCTCGCCGATCCGCGAGGAGGACGCCTACGCCCGCAGCTACGGTGAGCGGAGCGGCGAGATCGTGAGCGTGGTGCGCGTGGAGCCGAAGCGGATCCCGCGGCGGACGGGGGACATGACCGGCGAGCTCCTGCGGCGCGCCTTCGAGGCGAGACTCGACTCGCGGGGCAAGACCGCCGGGACGTAGTCAGGCAGCTGTTGCGGGGGTTGGCTGCGCGACCTCGAGCAGTTCCCGCGCCGTGGGCTCGTCTCGGGCCCAGGCCCGCTCGGCATCCAGGGTGGTGATGACGTGCTCGTGCTCGAGGCAGTACGGGCTCAACAGCGTGAGCGTCTCGCAGTCCGGAAAGCTGCAGCTGCAGAGCATCGCCATCCGAGCTTCATATCCATTTCGTAACACTGAGAAACCTGACGTGTCACGGCTGCACGGAGGGACGCTCGCGCCAGAGGTCTGTGAGCGTCGTCGGGGAAAGTGTCCGCTTGTCGACGAGCGGCGCCGTCCCCTCGAACGGCCGCGGGTCGGCGCTGACGAAGATCACGAACGTCTGGGGAGAGGCAGCGGCAATCTGTCCCGCGGCGTCTCCCGGAGAGGCGCCCGCCATGGTCTCGTCGAGGAGCACGAGGTCCGGCCGGGCCTCTCCCGCAATCTCGACGGCCCGAGCCAGGGACCGGCAGGTGGCTGCGACTTCGAATCCGGGACTGGCTTGGACCACGGCGACCGCGGCCTCCAGGAAGACGGGGCTGTCGTCCGCGACCAGCACCTGCACCCGGACCGACTCGCTCAGCTCACCCTCGCCGGAATCACTGCGGTCACCCGCGTGCCGACCCCGGCCGGGCTTTCCAGCGCGAACGAGCCGCCGAAAGTCTCGACCCGCTGCCGCATGCCCATGATCCCGCTGCCCGCAGTCTCGGTCGCCCCGCCGACTCCGTTGTCCTCCACCACGACGTGCAGGCCTGCGCCGTCGGCCGAGACCCTTACGCGGATCGACGAGGCGCCGGAGTGCTTCTGGGCGTTCGCCAGCGTCTCCGTGAGGATGTAGTAGGCCGCGGCCTGCGAATCCGGATCGCCCGACTGCGTGGGCAGTTCCACGAGGATCACGGGGATCGGAGAGCGGCCCGCAAGGCTGCGCGTTGCGTTGGCAAGACCGAGCTCCGACAAGACCGACGGGTGAATCCCGTGGGAGAGATCGCGGAGCTCGTCGATCGCCTGGTGGAGCTGTCCCTGGGTCTCGGCGAAGACGCGTTGCAGCGTCGGAGTCGTCGCCTCTCGCGCGTTCAGGCCGAGCCGGATGGCGAGCGCGAGCAGGCGCTGCTGCGCACCGTCGTGGAGGTCGCGCTCCATCCGCCTGCGTTCTGCCTCGGCGGCTGTGAAGGCACGCTCTTCGAATGCCCGCATCTCTCGTAGCGCGGCTCCGCGTTCGGTGACGAGCGCGGTCGCGACGAGGCTCGAAATCGCCAGAACGACGATGAACAACTGCGTCTTCAGGACGCTCGGCGCGAAGGAGTTCACCGCGAAGTGGCCGTGGCGGTCGGTCTCTCCCCAGACCACGACCGCGACGCTGAAGAAGACTGCGGTGGTCGCGCCGCGGGCGCCGAACCGGATCGCCACGATCGCCAGGATGGGAAACACGAGATAGGCGGGCGTGACACCCCGGGCCGCGATCAAGCTCAACCCGCCGATGACCGCGAGTGCAACGAATGCTTCGACGGCCCGTCGAGGCGTCAACCGCAACCGCGGCTGTCGGCTCCACGCCAACGCCAGCGGGACCACGAGCAGCCCTCCGCAGGTGTCCCCGAGCCACCAGGTCCACGAGACATGCGGGACGGAGCCGATCGAGAGGCCGCCCGAGGCCGCGAGGGACAACGGCCCAACGATGGCGCTCACCGCGGTGCCTGCGCAGATTCCGGCCAGCATGCCGGCGACTCCGCGCAGCGACTCGAGCGGCGACCACCGAC
This sequence comes from Gaiellaceae bacterium, assembly GCA_035634675.1. GTDB lineage: Bacteria > Actinomycetota > Thermoleophilia > Gaiellales > Gaiellaceae > Palsa-739. The sequence continues at coordinate 10,570 of DASQCM010000060.1, read as the reverse complement.
GCATGACCTCTCGGACCACGGCGGCGATGACGATGACCTCGAGGAGGTTCCCGATCGTCTGTCCGATCGCTCCCCAGACCGGAATGGCGGTGTACTGATCCGCCAGCAGGTCGCCGATGAGCGCCCCCGGCCAGAACGAGAGCCCGCCGATGATCAGGAAGGCAGCGCCAACGCCGACCGGAAGCCAGACAATGGCCGCGATCGGCCCGGAGAACCCGAAGGCATAGCCGAACCTCGCGGAGCCGTAGTAGAGCAGCGCCAGGAGGACCCATCCCCAGAGACGGGACCGGGTGAGCCACGCAGGGGCTGCCGCAGCGGATCTGCGCAGCGCAACGCGCTCAGGGCCCTCGACCACTTGACTTCTAACTATTGCAGCACTCGCCCCGGCAGCGGAGTGCAGACACCACTGTGCCTCAGTTCAAGGCGCCGGCGTTGCGTGCCCAGAGGCTCGTCAGCCAGTCCGGGCTCACGTCACCCTTGAAGAGCACCGAGAGCGATCCCCGCTCGAAGGCGGGCCCGAAGTTCTGCGCTGAAAGCAGGACGACCGTCACGTCGCGAGCGAGCCTGCCGATCCGCCGCGCCGTCTCGAGGCCGTCCATCCCGGGCATCTGCACGTCGAGCAGCACGAGCTGGGGAGCCGCCACCGAGACCACGAGCTCGAGGGCCTCGGGGCCCGAGGCGACGGAGCCGACGAGGTCGAAGCCGGGAGTCGCGGCGACGACGTCGCACAGAGCCTCCCGCGCGACCTCGTGGTCGTCGACGACGAGAACGCGTACCGATTCGCGAACCTTTGTGGACACAAGGGCAGGGTCGCTCCGCCGCCGAGACGGTCGTATGGCGTAGATGGATCAACCGCTGGGGCGATGCGGATGAGAGGACTTGAAGCGGGATCGTTGAGCCGAAACCGCTAAGCGGGTTCGCATGGCTGGGACGACCATCGCGATGAGTCGTTGTGTCCTCTAGGTATCCCCGGCTCGAGCTACCGCTTGGGCTTGAGGTCTCTTGTGTCCACCTTTTCGGCGTTTCCCCGGTCATCCGTGACCTCGTAGACGGGCGCAGCCGTGGTGCTTCGTCCTCCCACGTCCTTGTCGGACCGTTGCTCGTTCGTTCCGGCGCGGGTAGCAATCTCAACCTCGGTCCCTTCGGGGATCTTGCCTGCGTCGCGCAGTAGCTTCGCCTTCATCGGGCTCCCGTCTCTCGTCTCATGTCAAGGTCAGACGGGCCTCGGTTACGCCAATCCCCCTGCTAGCCCCGAGACCCGCTGACTCGGTTTCAACCGGATTGCGCCGCTGCTAGATACGGCCGGCGTTAAGCGGCCTCGACCCTTAGCAGCCCGACGAACGGCGACTCGTCCTCCTCCGCGAACGGAACGACGTCGAGCACGCGGAACCTGCACCGCCGCCGAAAAAGAGCTCCTCTCCGGGCTTGACCATCGACGGGTAGCTCGCCTCGCCGATGTCACTGCCGTCCTCGAGGTGCAACCTGTACGTGAGCATCCACTCCCTCCGTTTCCGCGAAGAAGGACCGGCCCGCTTCGGCCGCGTGTGACCGACGAAAGCGGCACGCGGCCGATCTCGTCACGTCGCCTCGCCCGCGAACTTGTGTGCCGGCGCCTGGATCAGAGAGATCTCAGAGTGGCGCTACGGGATCGAGATCTTCGCCGTGTACAGGTCGAATTGGTGCAGCGTCCCGTCCGGGTTGGTGCCGGTGCTGTTGGAGTTGTCCGACCAGGCTGGCCAGAACGTGCCTCCCACGAACGCGGCATGCGTGTAGTCGCCTACGTCGAAGGAGCCGTTCGCCTGGGTCGCGTTCGAGGTCCCGGGACTGATGCGGAAGTTCGGTGCGAATGTCGCTCCGCCGTCCGTCGAGTAGGTGCCCCAGACCTGGAAGTCGTCGTTCGGGATGCCGTCGGTGTCTCCGCTTCCCCCGGTTCCTAGATCGTTCCGGGTGTCGTACCACGACAGCGCAACGTTCCCGGTCGTCTGGTCGAGTGCGATCGCAGGGAGGTACTGGCTGTTGACCGTGTGGTCGTCGTTGAGCTTCACCGCCGGCGACCAGGTAGCGCCGTTGTCGTCGGAATGCTGGAGTTCGATGTCCGTGTTGTTGCCGCTATTGGGCGTCTCCTGGGTCCACACGAGGTAGGCCCGCCCTCTGTGTGCGCCGCCGCTCCGGTCCCAGGCCAGATTGGCTTCGGCGTCGATCGTCCGATCTGGCTGAGCCGGGATGGGGTCGAACCCGCCTACGGCGCTGTGTGCGACGAGGACCGGCGCGTTGAAGCCGGCCCGGCCGAGGCCGTCGGCGTCCACCGCCGTGAAGATGTCGGTTCCACCCTTTCCACTTTCGTTCTTCTGGTACGTCACCATCACCTGACCGCTCGGCCCGACGGCGGTATCGCCGTAATCCCCGTTCCCACCCGGGTTGGGAACGTCCTCGGGCGCAGTGAAGCCGCCGTACTGGCCGAGCCCCGTGACCGGGGCTCCGAACGCGTGGATCTGCTTCCCCGGGGAGGTCGCATAGCTGACCCAGACGCTATTCGCTCCAACGGAGATCGACGGCTGATCGCCGCCGGGCGCGATGTCCGCGACCTTTGTGAACGACATTCCGCCGTCGGTCGAGAGAGCGAGGAGGACGTGGAAGTTCTCGTTCACGAGGTAGGTCAGCCAGAGGTTGCCGAAGCGATCCCAGGCGACCTGCTCATCGCAGCAGATGTCTCCGAGAGGATCGCTGATCGTGCTACCGATCACACGCCTCGCCCACGTTTGCCCGCGGTTGAATGTCACGTTCACCGAGAGACCGGCGGCGACGCTCGGCCGCAACGTCGCCATCGTCACGACGTTCGAGGTGTTGGTCGGATTGACTGCGATCGCATCCTCGGCTTCGTTGCCGAGCATCGCGCTCGAGTCGATCGTCGAAACCGGCGCAGCCGCTGCAAGCCCAGTCATGACCAGCGCCGCCACAGCCAAGCCCAGAACGATCGTCGAGAACTTAGACAAGAACCGTCGGCCCCACACACGCTCACCTCTCGACTGCGCTAGATAAGACGACCAGATCATCGCCGCTACTTCCCGCTCCTACAACTGGCCAGCAGGCAAATAGCGCTGGCTTGGGCCAGCGTTCTCTCACCCAAGTCGCTCTCCAGGCCGTGCAGTCGTTCGTCTCCGGCCGGAGCCGCTAGGGGCAAGCGCTGTCGGGCGTTCGGCCCCGCTCCCGGCCCCAGCTCCTAAGAGTCGGGGGCGGGCTGCGCCTGAATGTCTGGCGAGACGCTCTGACGTTGCGGCGTCGGAGAGGATCTCGCCGTCGATGACGCAACCCGCGCCGCGTGAGTGTTCTGGGCGGGTGTCACCTTTCGCTAGACACATCTTGGTTCACTCGGCGTTCGACGTTCGCCGCACGTCAGGCACGCAGGTACTTCTCCCAAAGAGCCACTAGGCGGACAGAGTCGGTTGCCTGCTCGCGCGCGAGCTGGACGAGCGTCCCCTGCCAGAGCAGCCGCTTAGCCCGGAACGGTTCCCAGCGCGAGCCAGGCGCGCGCCGGCAGCGTGAATGGGCTCTCAGGCAGGGAGGCGCGCACGGCGTCGCGCAGGGTCGCCCTGCCGGCATCGTCGAGCGAGGCGTAGAAGGCGCCGCTGGCGGGACCGCCGCCGCCGATGAACGGCTGCCAGTAGTCGTCGAAGTCGGCGTAGTCGACGCTCGTTTCGAGCGTGCCGCCGCTGACGCCCTGCAGGCCGGCGCGGCCGAACCGCTCGACGAGGTCGCCCTCGCTCACGCCGGCGCTCGGCTGCCCGTCTGCGATGCTCGGGTCGATCTCACGCGCAGCCCGCCAGAAGTGCGAGACCATCTCCAGCCCGCCACCGGGGATGTCCCACATCGCGGCGGCGACGATGCCGCCGGGCTTCGTCACGCGCGCCATCTCCCCGATGCCCTGGTCCGCGTCGCTCATCCAGGCCACGACCAGCGAGCACATCGCCGCGTCGAAAGTGCCGTCGTCCCAGGGCAGCGACTCGGCGACGCCCTCCCGCACGTTCGCGCCCGGGATGCGTGCCTGGCAGGCAGCGACGAAATGAGGGGTGGGGTCGATCGCGGCGACGTTGTTCTCACCGACACGCCCGGCGAGCTCGACGGCGAGCGCGCCCGGGCCGCAGCCGACGTCGAGGACCCGCATGCCGGCGCGCACGCCGGCGGCATCGGCGAACTTTGGCGCCAGCCCGGTGGCATAGCGGCCCATGAAGCGGTCGTAGTTCTCGACTGCGCCGGTGAACTCGGCCATGGCGCCACTAAACCCGACAGCGGCCGTGTGGGTCAACCGTCGCGGTCCGCTGCCCCGGTGCTCGACACGGCGACGGCGATCAGAGCGGCGAGCAAGACTGCACACCAGCGGCTCATACAGTCTCAATCTGTAGCAGTCCGACGAACGGCGACTCATCCTCCTCGTCGAACTCGACCAAGTCGACGACCCGGAACCGTTCGTTGCTGCCGGCGATGATCTCGTCACCCGGATAGATTCATCTGCGCGTAGGCGGCCTCGCCAACATCGCTGGCGTCCTTGAGGTGCAGCCGGTACGTGAAAGGCATCACTCCCCGTTTCCGGGGCCGTCCGGACGGCGCTCCACGAGCCTACGCGAAGTTGGGGCAGCGGTCTCTGCCCTCCGTCGAGAAACCCCGGCCGCCGCCCCCACGCAACGGTGCCGCTCGCCCGCTATCGCCGGTAGCCACATCTGAGGCAAATCGCCCGAACGACGGGGATCCGTGACTGCGCCGTTGTCGATGGTGCGCGTCTCGTGAACTATTCGTTGTGAGCATGCGTGTGCCAGCGACGATCGGGCGGGCTCGAATTCGCGTAGCCGACGCCGCAGCGCGTGTCGGTGGGTGGGCGGGCGACCGCGATCCTGGCTCGGCCTCCGGGGTCGCGATCGGTGCGTGGCGCCGGTACCGCGCCGTGGAGGGGCCGCTGCAGTCGGCGCTCCTCTCCCTCTACATCCTGGTGGCAGTCGTCCCGGCGGTGCTCGTCATGGAGGAGTACCTCGACCCACATCCGAACTCGCTCGCGAACTCGCTCGTCCATCACTACCGGCTCAACGCGTCGGCCTCGGAGTTGATCCACAACGTGTTGGCGCAGGGTCGTTCGCACGAGCTCGGGTCAGCGCTCATCGCGATCGTGAGCGCGTTGGTGTTCGGGATCGGGTTCGGACACGTCCTCCAGCTCGTCCACGCGCGGGCGTGGCAGCTCGACCTCCGAACCGGCGTTGCCGACCAGCTTGGCTACGGCGCCGTCCTCGCCGGGCTCTATGGGCTGCTCCTGCTGCTACTGCTGCAGCTGAACGAGTTCCACACGCGTTCCACGGTCGTCAAGGCGTTGCTCGGGATCGGCTGGGCCGGATTCCTGACGCTGTTCTTCGTCGTCGTGCCCTGGCTGCTGATGCACAAGCAGATCGCGCCGCGAGACCTCGTGCCGGGCGCCGTGCTAACCGCCCTCGGTCTCATCGCCTTCATGGTGGTCTCGCGCTTCGTCATGCAGTTCTGGGTCGACCTCTACGCTCGCGATTACGGAGGCCTCGGCGTCGTCCTGGCCATCTACTTCTGGATCGCCTTCAGCTCGGCGGTCATCGTCTGGGCGGCAAGCCTCTCGCCCCCGCTGTCGGAACGGCGCACCCTGAAACACGCAGACACGTCAAGACGGTGACCCCGATGGACTCAGTCAGGGGTCATTCCGGAACACTGGCCCAGGCAAGGTGGCCTCGCTTGACGGAGCCTGAAAGGGCAGCTCACACTAAGCGCGGTGGCCCTAACCGCCCTGATTGTGGTCGTCCCTGAGGCAGATGCGAACGCAACGATCCGAGAGATCCGTCTTCAGCACGTTTCCACCGCAGCCCGCGGCGTTCCAGCCCACATCACTCTGCTCTCCCCGTTCTCCGACAGCAAGGACGTCGACGAACCGGCGCTTGCTGCGCTGTTCGCGGGTCACGCGTCTTTCGATTTCATCCTTGACCGGGTCAAACGTTGGGACGATGGGATCGTCTGGCTGCATCCGGAGCCATCCCAGCCGTTTGAGGATCTGACAAGCGCGATCTGGCAAACCTGGCCCGCCTACCCACCGTACGAGGGCGCGACCGACACGATCATTCCCCACCTCACGGTGAGCGAGCAACCACTTCCGCTAGAACTGGATCTGCCGATTCGTTCACGCGCAGACGCTGTGACACTAATGCAGGAAGCCAACGACCATACGTGGTCGATTCGCCGGGTCTTCCCCCTCGGCTAACGACTCAGGGGTGGTGATTCCGGAACACTGGCCCAGCCGAGCATCCTTATCTCGGTGGTTCGAGGTCGCGTCTCATGCAGGCGCGTGGCCATACGTCTAGACCCGATTGGCGCTCGTGGTCGCGGATGGAGCGAAGCCCCTGTGTCTCTTCGTCCGAGGCGAGGTAGTGAAAGCCCAAGTGCTCGTAGTAAGGCCCGTTCCAAGGCACTTCGACGTAGCTCGTCAGAGTGAGCGCCGGCAGGCCACGTTCGCGCGCCCACGCTTCTGCCCTTTCGATCAGGGCGCGACCGATTCCCCGTCGTGCGTAGTCAGGATGCACGCTCACCTGCTCGATGTGCGCCGCGGCATCCACGACGTCGAGCAGCAGATACCCCACGGGCCGGTCCGTAGCGTAAACCGCGACAAAGGCGCGGCCTTCCTCGGGATACGGTGCAAGTTGTGCGATCGAGCCAGGGTCGTCATCAGCGACCACATCCATACCGAGGGAACGGAACAACTCCCCCGCGGCCCGTTCGATTTCGATCAGGACAGCCAGTTCGCCGGGGCGCGCCGCCCGGATGATGACCTGGCTCAAGGTCGACCGATCGGTTCGGGGACACGGTGCAAGACTCTGCACATCCTGCCTCAGGGGTCATTCCGGAACACTGGCCCAGGCGAGCGTTGTGCCATTTCGGGGTGCGTGTCTACGCGCACGTCGGAAAGTGATGCGTTGCTCCGCCGTCATGTAAGACATGACATCGCGGCCGCAGCAGGTGGAAGCGCCCATGCCTATAAGACTGCTCAGTCTGGGATTGCTCGCTGTATGCGTCGCCTGGCTGGCAGTCGCCTGCTACGCGCTCGCGTACCTCATCTCACACTGAGCCGACACGCTGAGGGGTCATTCCGAACACTGGCCCAGGCGGCGCTGCCCCCTTTCCTAAGACCTCGGAAACTTCGCGTCCAGCGGCGACTAGGCCACCAGCCCTCCGTCTACTAGGGAGACGGGCCTCGGGTAGGAGGGGCAACCGAGGCCCGCCCTTCTCTGAGAGTACGCCTCGACCGGACGAGACGAGCTCGTCCCTTCCTCGACGCGGACGAGCGGCTGCTCGCCGCGCTCGACGCGTACGACGAAGCCGCGACCGGCTAGCGAGCGAGACGACGATTCTCCGCTTGCTCGACCGAGTCGAGGAGGGCGTCCCAGGTGACGTACATGCTCGCCTTGAAGAGGTCGCCCGTGCTGTCCTGCTTCCAGTCGTAGGTCGGCCCGAGCGATATCGCCGCATTCGCGAGAAGCTCGATCTGCCGCTCGGTGACCTCGTCGATGATCTCGTGCGCGAAGATGTTCCGGACATTCCAGAGCGCGAGCAGCGCCCGCTCAAGGTCCGCGTCGATTAGCTCGAGCGCCTTCGCCAGAGCGACGAGGCTCGGCCAATCGAGCCTTTCGAGCGCCTTCGGCATCCCGTCCGCGAAGGTGTCGCCGATCGCCTCCACGAGCACGGCCTCCATCAGCGTCATGCCACGGACGGAGAGGCGGAAGTCTCCTTCTCGCTGAAGAGGGCGTCGACGACCTCGTCGTCGACCTCGATCTTGACCCTCGCCATCGCGTTACTTCGCTCCTCGCGTCATCGAAATGTCATCCGGTTGCCCGGAAACGGCTATGCGGATGAGAGGACTTGAACCTCCACGAGCCGAAGCCCACACGGACCTGAACCGTGCGCGTCTACCAATTCCGCCACATCCGCGCGGAGCGTCAGTGTAGCCCGGTCGCGTCAGCCGGATAGACCTCACGCACACGTACCATGCCGCTCTGCGCCGCTCGCTCTTTCCACTCGCAATCGCCGTCTCCGCCGCCCTTGCGACTCTCGCCGGCGGCAGCTCCGCCGCGTCGTCGCGGCCGGATGCGGGCAAGCTCGTCGAGGTCGTCGTCACGCTGCCTCGGCCTTCGCTCGCGGTCGAGGTCGGGCGCACCCGGCTGCTCGCGGCCCGCGCGCACCAAAGCCGTTTCGTTGACGTCCGCGCGCCCGCTTCCGTTTCCTATCTCCGCACACTGGCCGCCGGACAGCGGACGCTCCGTGCGCGACTCGCCGTCAGCGTTCCGGCCGCGCGCGTCCACTGGCACTACAGCGTCGCGCTCGACGGCGTCTCGGTCGTCCTCCCCGCCTCCGACCTGCCCCGCCTCCGCGCCGTGCCCGGCGCGACCGTATGGCCGAGCATCACCTACCACTCGCTGCGCGACTCGAGCGGAGCCTCCGCATCGGCTGCCGAAGTGAACCGGGCGCCGACGCTGATCGGCGCGACAAACCTGTGGGGGTCGAGCCGCGCCACCGCGGGCCAGGGGATGAAGATCGGGATCATCGACGACGGAATCGACCAGGCACATCCGTACTTCAACCCGTCGGGGTACTCCTATCCCGCCGGCTTCCCGAAGGGGAACACCGCCTACACGACGCCGAAGGTCATCGTCGCCCGCGCCTACCCGTCTCCGTCGACCCACTGGAAGAACGCGGCGAAGCCCTTCGACCCGGTGTACTCCGACCACGCCACGCACGTCGCCGGCATCGCTGCGGGCGATGTCGACACGCAGACGGACGAGGGCGGCGCCATCGTCTCCGGCGTCGCGCCCAACGCGTACCTCGGCAACTACAAGGCGCTGACCGTCCCGACGAGCGGATTCGGTCTCGACGGCAACTCGCCCGAGATCGCGAAGGCGATCGACCAGGCCGTGGCGGACGGGATGAACGTGATCAACCTCTCCATCGGCGAGCCGGAGGTCGAGCCGAGCCGCGACATCGTCGTGCGCGCGCTCGACAACGCGGCTGCGGCCGGAGTGGTGCCGGTGGTCGCCGCCGAGAACGACTTCGACGTCGCCGGCTTCGGCTCGGTCGGCTCTCCGGCCAACGCTCCTGCGGCGATCACGGTCGGAGCGTCGACGCTGGGCGACAACAGAACGCGACCCGACGTCGTCGCCTCGTTCTCATCCTCCGGCCCGACCCCGATCTCGCTGCTGCTGAAGCCGGACGTGACCGCCCCCGGCGTCGACGTTCTCTCCTCGATCCCGCCGAACGGTTGGGAGGCGTGGGACGGGACGAGCATGGCCACGCCGCATGTCTCTGGCGGCGCGGCGCTTCTCCTCCAACGCCATCCGACCTGGACGGTGGTACAGGTCAAGTCTGCGCTTGCCTCGACCGGCGATCCGGTGCATCCGGCGGGTCGCTCCGGCCGGGTCTCGACGCTTCGCGCGGGCGGCGGCCGCGTCGATCTCGCCCGCGCGGACCAACCGCTTCTCTTCACCGATCCCACGTCGCTCGGCTGGGGCCTCGTCCGCCGCGGCTTCTTCCGCACGCTGCGCCTCACGACGACCGACGCCGGTGGCGGCAGCGCGCCGTGGAGCGTGTCGGTCGACGCGGAGTCGATGCCGAAGGGTGCAGCGCTGACGCCGCTCGCGTCGACGCTCGTGGCGGGCCAAACCCTCTCCGTTCGCCTCACCGTGTCCCGGAAGGCGAAAGCGGGAGACGCGACGGGTTTCGTCGTCCTCACGCGTGGCAGCGCGGTCCGGCGGGTGGCGTTCTGGTTCCACGTCGATGTGCCACGGCTCGGGCTCGACCGCCGGCGGACGCTTCGCCGACCCGGGGTCTATCGCGGGAACACGGCCGGGCAGCCGTCTCGCGTATCCACGTATCGCTATCCGGAGCGCGCGCTCGCGCCGGGCGTGCCGACGCGGCTCGGAGGACCCGAGCAGGTCTTCCAGTTCACGCTCCGGCGAAGGGTCGCGAACTTCGGCGTGGCAATCCTCGGACATGCACGAGGCGTCCGCGTCTCGCCCCGCCTCGTCGCGGACGACGACGAGAACCGCCTCGTTGGCTACACCGGGATCCCGGCGAACCTCAACCCGTACCAGGCGTTCGGCCGGGCGGAGCCTGTGGTCGGGGCCGTGCTGCCCGACCCCGGCGTCTACGACTTCGTGTTCGACACCCCGACGCACCGGAAGCCGGGAGCGTTCAGCTTCCGCTTCTGGGTCAACGACACCTCGCCGCCCTCGATCAGGCGGCTCACCCACACGGCGCTCGTCGGCCATGCGATCCGCTTCACCGTGCGCGACTCGGGCTCCGGCGTCGACCCGCTCTCGCTGCACGTCAGGATGAACGGCGCCCTCACACAGTTTGCGTACGGCAACGGCGTCCTCTCGATCCCGACGGCGAAGTTACGGCCGGGCAAGGCGCACGTGGTCGTCACAGCGTCGGATTACCAGGAGGCGAAGAACATGGAGGACGTCGGTCCCGTCCTCCCGAACACGCGGACCCTCCGCACGACCGTGACGCTGCGCCGCGGCTA
>DASQCM010000059.1:0-8771 GCA_035634675.1 Gaiellaceae bacterium | reverse complement strand
TGGGTCTCGTCCAGCTGCCGCGCGACGAGCCGCCCGTGGTAGCGCCAATCGAGCAGGCCGTCGCGAGTCCGTTCGACCACGCCGTCGAGCTGAGCCGTGACGCCGCTGACGTCGGCGAGCGTCATCCCGTGTGGTGCGGCTCCCAGGCGGCTTCGACCACATAGCCGTCGGGATCGCAGAACTTCACGCTCACGTACTCCGGCTCCTCCCACTCCTCGACGATCTCGACTCCGTCCGCACGGAGGCGTTCCGCGAATGCTCGAACCGCCTCCGGGCTCGGCAGGTGGATCCCGAAGTGGAGGAACGCCGGCAGCCGGATCGGTTCGTCGGCCGGCCCGAGCGCGAGCGAGAACCCGTCGCCGTTGCAGAGCATCAGCACGTCGCCGTCGTAGCGGCGCGCCGGCTTCGCGTCGAAGCCGAGATACGACTCGTAGAAGCGGCGCGAGCGCTCCTGGTCGGAAACCGGCAGAGCGAGGTGCTTCACGCGGGCAGCCTCACATGCAATAGAGCTGCCAGGCAAGGTGTCCCGCGACGTCCCAGAAGGCGGCCTCAGCCTCCTCGGAAACGGCCGAGCCGTTCGCCCAGATGACGACCTGGCGCCGGCCATCCTCGCTGGAGAGCGCCGCCGTTGTGTAGCCGAGCGACAAGCCGATGTGACCCCACGCCGGACCGCACGGCGATCGCTGCCGGTCCATCAAGGCGGTGATCTCGCCGATGCCGAGGCCGTACCGTTCTGTCTCCGCCCAGTCCGAGTCGACCGCGTCGAGCATCTCCGCGCGCAGGTGGGCGGGAAGGAACCGGCCGCCGAGCAGGGCCTGGAGCGTCGTGGCGACCTCGCCGGCGGTCGAGACGATTCCTCCCCCGGCCCGGTGGAAGGGAAGGTCGAGCTCGGTCACGTCCACCGGGGCCTCGCCCTCGCCAGGGACGATCGGGTTGTCCGGCGGGATGTAGCCGTGGGCGCAGTCGCCGCGCAGCGGTCCCTCGACGAGATCGGTTCGCGTCAGGCCGAGCGGTTCGAACACCCGCTCGCGAAGAGCTTCGCGCAGCGGCACGCCCGCCGCCTGCTCGACGAGGAGCCCCACCACGATGTAGTTGCTGCCGTGGTACGCCCAGCCCTCGCCGGGCGGAAACTCGCGCGGTCTCTCCAGCACCAGCTTCAGCTCGTCCTGTCGCCCCAGCTCCCAGCGGTGAGCTGGATCGCGCCGGTACGGCTCGAAGAACTCGACCGGGTCGTCCATGAAGTCGGGCAAGCCGCTCGTGTGGTTCAGAAGCTGCCGGATCGTGATTCCCTCGACGAAGGGCTCTGCCTCGGCGTCCAGCTCGAGCAGCCCCTCCGCCACCAGTTGCAGGACGAGCGCCGCCACGAAGATCTTGGTCACGCTCCCGGTGCGGAAGCGATGCTCGGCCGTCAGCGGCTCGCCGGTCGCGACGTCAGCCTCGCCGGCGGCTGCCTGCACTCGCGCGGATGGGCCGCGGGCCACCGCGACTGCCCCAGGCACGCCGGTCGCGATGAGAGCTTCGAGCTGAGAACTGACGGATTCCACCGCCAACAAGTGTGCAACACTCCGGATCGGTGTCTGCGACTGACTCCGATCCGGTCGCGCTGGAGCATTTCGAGCTCACGGCGGAGCCCGTGCCGGCCGAGGTGCTCGGGGGAGAGTCGTTCGAGGTGTGGGCGCTGCGCATCTCAGGAGGGTCCGTACGAGACGTGATCACGAACGACCCGGTCGTCGCAAGGAGGGAGTACGTGTTCGCCGTGCCCCTCGACGTGATGGGAAACCTCGCCCGGAAGCTCACCGAGGTGTACGAGGAGCGAAGCGGCACCACGCTGTAGGGCCGGCTCGTTCAAAAGACGTACGGCACGAGCATCTTGGTCGACCGCTTGTACGTCGGGTAGTCGTCCGGGAACTGCTCGGTCAGATAGCGCTCCTCGACCGTGGCGGCATAGATGAAGTAGACGCCCGCAAGGAGGACTGCGGCCAGCCACAGCCAGCTGAGCGCCACGGCCGTGCCAACCCCCGCGACCAGGATTCCCGAATAGATCGGGTGACGCACGAGGTGGTAAGGGCCACTCGTCACCAGCTCCGGCTCCTCTTTCTGTGTCATCGGCGTCCCCCAGTTGCGCCCGAGGTGCGCGCGAGCCCAGACCGCGAACGCCAGTCCGACACCGAGGAGGACGAGCCCCACTCCGGCGCGCCACGGACTCGTGTGGACCGCGTAGCCGTGGAAGACGCCCAGGCGTACCAGAAGGATCGCGAAGACGATGATCACCACCCTGATCCGCACCTCCCGCGACCACCGACGGTGGCCGCGCTTCGTCGAGAAGGCGGCCAGGATCCAGTACAGCCAGAAGGCCGTCCAGCCGACGGCGAAGACGAACTCGACCGCCCGCACCGAGCGCTAGCCCTTCGCGTCCGCCCAGGAGTCGCCGGCGCCGACGTCGACCGCGAGCGGCGGATCGAGCGGATAGGCGGCGCACATCTCCTCGCGCACGAGCTCCTTCACCGCCGAGGTCTCCGCGTCGGGCGCCTCGAGCAGTAGTTCGTCGTGCACCTGGAGGACGAGCCGCGCGCTTCTCCCCTCCTCCCGCAGCCGCCGCTCGATCGCGACCATCGCCACCTTGATGATGTCCGCGTTCGAGCCCTGCATCACGAAGTTGACCGCGACGCGCTCGCCGAACGCGCGGGTCGCGCGGTTCCGCACCCGCAGCTCGGGCACCGGCCGGCGCCGGCCGAGCAGGCTCGTCACGTAGCCGTCGCGCTCCGCCTGCTCGATCGTGCGTGAGATGAAGTCCTGCACGAACGGGAACCGCGCCAGATAGGCGTCGATGTACTCCTGCGCCTGCTCACGCGGGATCTCGAGGTTCTCGGAGAGCCCGAACGACGAGATGCCGTAGACGATCCCGAAGTTGATCATCTTCGCGATCGACCGCTCGGCCGGGGTCAGCTTCGCCGGGTCGACGCCGAGCACCTCGGCCGCCGTCGCGGTGTGGATGTCCTCCCCGCGCTCGAACGCCTCCCGCAGCTTCGGCTCGCCGGATACATGGGCGAGGATGCGCAGCTCGATCTGCGAGTAGTCGGCGGAGATGAGCCGCGCTCCCTGCTCGGCGACGAAGGCGGACCGGATCTCGCGGCCGAGCTCGGTGCGAATCGGGATCGACTGGAGGTTCGGGTTCGTCGTCGAGAGGCGGCCCGTCGCGGCCACCGTCTGGTTGAAGGTCGTGTGCAGGCGACCGTCGGTCCCGATCAACGACGGGAGCGGGCGGAGGTACGTGTTGAGCAGCTTCGACAACTCGCGCCACTCCTCCACCACGGCAACGATCTCGTGCTCCTCGCGGATCGAGCGCAGCACCTTCGTGTCCGTCGAGTAGCCGGTCTTCCCCTTGCGGCCGGGCGTCAGCTCGAGCTTCTCGAACAGGATGCGTCCGAGCTGCTGCGGCGAGCCGAGCACGAACTCCTCGCCGGCGAGCTCGTACGCGCGCGACTCGAGCTCCTCGACGCGGTCGGCGAGGCGGGCCGTGATCTCGCCCATCCGGTACGTGTCGATGCGGACTCCGGCGGTCTCCATCTGGGAGAGGACATGGACGAGCGGCATCTCGACGTCTCGGTAGAGCGGCTCGGCGCCGCGCTCGCGCACGCGCTCGAGCAGCGGCTGGCGCAAGCGGAGCGTGACCGCCGCGTGTCGGACGAGCTGCGCCGTCTCCTCCTCCGCCTCGGGCTCGGGCTTCGCCTCGACCGCGTACTCAGCCGCGAGATCGTCCAGGAGGTACTCGCTCCGCGCCGGCTCGATCAGGTAGGCGAGGATCATCGTGTCGTCTGTCGCGTCGACCCGCAGCGCCTTGGCGTCATGGGCGACGAGCGTCCCCTCGACCCGGTCCGGCCGCGGCGAGATCACGACCTCGTCGCCGAGCGCGAGCGCGATCCGGCCCTCGTCGGCGGCGATCCCCAGCGCCTCCGGACTTTGTAACAGGCTGTTACTAAGTTCCTCGCGCCAGGAGACGGCCGTGCCGGCCGAGATGCGCTCGCGCGCAGGCACCGCCTCGTCGAGCTCGTCGACACGGCCGAGAAGGGCGCGGAACTCGAACTGCCGGAAGGTCTCGCGCAGCTGGGCGCGGTCAGGCGGAGCGAGGACGAGCTCGGCCGGGTCTGCCTCGATGTCGAGGTCGCGGCGCATCGTCGCGAGCTCCTTCGCCGCGCGCGCCTGGTCGGCGAACTCCGTCAGGTTCTTCCGCCGCGCCGGCGACAGGTCGTCCACGTGCTCGAGCACGCCCTCGAGGGAGCCGTACTGCGCGACGAGCTGGCCCGCGGTCTTGTCGCCGATCCCAGGGACGCCGGGAATGTTGTCCGAGCTGTCGCCCTTGAGGCCGATGAAGTCCGGGATCTGGTCGGGGCGGATCCCGTAGCGCGCCTCGACCCGCTCCGGCGTGTAGACGTTGACGTCGCTTACGCCGCGCGGCGTCATCATCAGGCAGACGTTTTCGGACACGAGCTGGAACGCGTCGCGGTCGGTCGAGACGACGCAGGTCTTGATTCCCTCCTCGTCGGCGCGCGTCGCGAGCGTCGCGATCACGTCGTCGGCCTCCCAGCCTTCGAACTGCAGATTCCGGTAGCCGAACGCCTCGACGATCGGGCGGAAGTGCGGGAACTGCTCGCTGAGCAGATCCGGCATCGGCCGGCGCCCCTCCTTGTAGACGACCTCGACCGCTTCGGCCTGCGCAGCCCGGTGCACCGGACGGGTGTCCCAGGCAACCGCTACCCCCTTCGGCCGGTAGTCGGCGAGGAGCTTGAAGAGCATGTTCGTGAAGCCGAGCAGGGCGCCGGTGGGGAAGCCCTCGGTCGTCGCCAGCTCCTCCGGCAGCGCAAAAAACGCCCGGTACGCGAGGTTGTTGCCGTCGACGAGGAACAGCTCTGACTCGCGCGCCGGGGCGTCGTTGAGGTCGAGCTCGGCGCCTGTGAGCGTCTTCGGGGACATCTCTGCGAGTGTACGGCCCCATGGCGATCGTCCCCTTCGCAGAAGAGCACGTCGACGCGGCGGCCGAGCTCCTCGCTGCCCGCCACGAGGCGCACCGCTCCGTCTTTCCGCAGCTGCCTGCGGATGTGGACTACCGGGCGGAGATCGCGGCGCTCCTCGAGCAGGGAGCTACCGGCGCCTTCGCGGACGGCGCCTACGTGCTCGGACGGCCGGACTCGCCGGAGCGCTGGGGGCCGAACATCTGGATCTACGCGGCCGGGCACGCGGCAAGCGACCCGGAGTTGCTGCGGGACGTCTGGGCGGACGCGGCGGCCCGATGGTTCGAGCAAGGGATTAGAGCGCACTACGTGCTCGTGCCCGCGACCGATCCTTCCGTTGTCGACGCCTGGTTCCGCCTCGGCTTCGGCGCGCAGCAGGCGCATGGGATCATCGACATACCCGAGCGCGAATGGCCGGCCGGCGTGCGCGAGGCGACCGAGGACGACATCGAGGCCATGGTCGAGATCGGCCCGCTCCTGTCGCGTCACCAGGGTCAGTCCCCTGTCTTTTCGTCGGTCCCGGAGCAGACTGCGGACGAGGTCAGGGCCGACGTCCTCGAGGACTTCTCTCTGGAGGGCGTGGCGAACCTCGTCTACGAGGCCGACGGCCGGATCGTCGGCGACTTCTTCGTCTGTCCCCTCGAGCTCTCGTCCGCGCATGCCGGCCTCGCGCGGCCGGCCGGAGCGTCGTTCCTCGGCTTCGCGATCACCTACCCGGAGTCGCGAGGGACCGGGGCCGGCGTCGCGCTGACGGACGCATCCTTCGCCTGGTCGCGCGAGCGCGGCTACGAGACGATGGTCACGGACTGGCGCATGACGAACCTGCTCGCATCGCGTTTCTGGCCGAAGCGCGGGTTCCGCACCACGTTCATGCGGCTGCACCGCTGGATCGGGTAGTGCCGCGCGTCCCACTCCTTTCCGGCACGCGCCTCGTCGTGGCGTCGGCCCCCGCCGACGCGCGGCTGCTGCGGCCTCCGCCGCCGGGCCGCTCGACCGACATCGAGGCGGCGACTCGCGAGGCGCTGCGCTTCCCCCTCGAAGGAGAGGCACTCGAAACGCTTGCCGCCCGAGCCGACCGCGTGACGATCGTGGTCGAGCCGCCGGCCTTGCCGATCGGAAACGTGGAGGCAGATCCACGCCGGCTGGCCATCGCAGCCGTGAGCGGCGCGCTCGAGGAGCTCGGCGTGCGGACGGGAAGACAAACGCTCCTCGTCGCGGGCGGCCTCGCCCGCCGAGCGAACCGGGCTGCGATCGCGGCTCTCGTGACGCCGGAGCTACGCCGACGCTTTCACGGGACGCTGGCCGTGCACGACGCTGCCGATCCGGCACTCGTTGGGATCCCCGAGGGTGCGCCGCGCGTCCGAGTCGCCCGCGAGCTCGTCGAGACGGACCTCGTCGTCGTCGTGAGTGCGGCGGAAACCGTCCTGCATGGAGGCCCGGCGACGCTGCTTGCCGCAGCCGACGCCGAGACGCAACGGCGAGCAACGGCAGAGTCCCTTCTCGAGACGAGCGGCTCCGAGGGCTGGCGCACTGCGACACTCCTCGAGCGCACGCTGGCTGCGCGCGTCCCGCTCTTCGGCGTCTCGGTCGTCCTCAACCATCCTCATTTCGGGGCGCTATTGCGCGGCTACCCCTACGACCCGGAGGGAGTCGAACGAGTCGCACACTCGCCGCTGCGATTCGCGTTCGCGGCCGCGCCGGAGCCCGCTCGGCGCCGGATACTCCGCTCGCTGCGGGGAATCCGGACGGCGGCGGCTGTGCTCGCGGGGCCGCCGTCGGTCGTGCACGCGGAGGCGCTCCTGCGCGCGATCGAGCTGCGCCGGTCGGCGCTCGCCGAGCCCCTCGACGCGCTCGTGATCGGGATCCCCGCCACCACGCCGTTTCTGCCGCGCGAGGAGCCGAACCCGCTGCTTGCGGCGTACCTCGGACTCGGGCACGCGCTCGGGCTCTGGCGCGACGCGTTCCCGGTGGCGGACGGCGGGATCGTCATCCTCGTCCACCGCTTCGTGCGCACGTTCCCCCGGCCCACGCAGCAGCCGTATCACGTCTTCTTCCGCTCCGACCCGATCGCCCGGGATCCGGGTCTCCTGGCCGGCGCGGAGGAGGCCGTCGCCGCCGATTCGCGCGCGATCGACGAGTACCGCGCCGGCCGCACGGTGCACCCGCTGCTGCCGTTCCGCGACTGGCAGGCCTGCCGGCCCGCGCTCGAGCGGCTCGGCGCCGTCTACGTCGCCGGAGCTCGCGACGCGGCCGCGGCGAGGCAGCTCGGCTTCGTCCCGATCGGTGGGATCGGGGCCGCGCTCCAGATGGCGCGCGGCCACCGCGGGCAGGACGCGCGCATCGGCTTCCTACTGGCGCCGCCGTACTTTCCGCTGCGAGTCGGGTCAAGCGAGACGTAGTCCGAGCACGTCCGCCGCGGAGAGGATCTCCTCGTCGGCGAGATCGAGCGCCCGGACCGAGGCGAGGCGCAACCCCGGCGCGGCGCGATCGAACAGCGTCACGTTCGCCCAGAGCGACTCGAAGGTGGACCACCAGCGCAGCCCAGCTGCGTTCGGATTCCGCTCGTGCAGGACGCGCGCCTGCGGCCGCGTGATGTCTCGTTGCCGGGTCGCGACACGCGAAGGCCGCAGCCGCTCGCGGCGGAGCACGGCCGGCTCGTCGAGATCGACGAACTCGGCGCCGTCGGGAAGCTCCAGCTCCGCCAGCGCCAGCGGCAAACCGCGCCGCAGGAGCAGCGAGGGCGTGAGCCGCTGACCGCGAAAGCGCGCAAGCTGCTCGACGACGCAGGAGAGGGGAGCCTCCGAGAGGTAGAGGCAGCCGTACACGTCCGGGTTGTCGTGACGGCCCTCTCCCTGGTACACGCGCGGAAACCAGAGCGCCCCGTCGGGCTTGTCCGGCGCGGCCCGCTCGTTCCACGCCAAGCAGCGGTAGAGGATCACGCGAAGGAGTCGGAACGCTCGGCGCGGATAGCCCGCATGAGCTCCTCGGTGCGTCCCTCCCGGATGAGGTCGATCGGACGGCGGTCGCCGAGGACGGGATTGAGCCCGAAGAGCCAGGCGAGCGCCGCCTCGCGGTCGTATAGCCGCAGCAGGTTCGACCAGACGAGCTCGAGCAGGTCGACCTTCTCGGCGTTGAGGGGATCGATCCCGGAGCCGCGGAGCCAGCGCGTTACCTGCGCGCGACTGACGCCGAGCATGTCGGCGAGCCGCGCGGCCGAGCCGAAGTCGACCCTCAGCGTGTCCACCTTCGTCGCGATCTCTACCGGCATGCATCGAGCGTAGCGCAACACATTCTGTTGCGCAACCAGATCTGTTGCGCCGAGCTATGCCAGTGGTTCGCCGCAGACGCGCGTACCATGCGCCCGTCACGCCGAAGTGGCGGAATTGGCAGACGCGCCGGACTCAAAATCCGGTGGCCTTCGGGCCGTGTGGGTTCGATTCCCACCTTCGGCACTACCGGCAGAGGCACGCGCGAATCGTTAGGACTTCCACCGTGGCGAAGAGCGTGGGCATCCTCACCGGCGGCGGCGACTGTCCCGGCCTCAACGCGGTCATCCGCGCCGTGGTGCGCCGGGCCGACGCGGCCGGCTGGGACGTGGTCGCAGTCCGCGAGGGCTGGCGCGGCCTGGTCGAGCCGATCTTCGAGGACCTCGGCCCCTTACAGGTGTCCGGGATCCTGCCGCGCGGCGGGACGATCATCGGGACGAGCCGCACGAACCCGTTCAAGATCGAGAACGGCGTCGAGCGCGTGCTGCAGAACTTC